>NZ_JCANTN010000011.1:0-55729 GCF_059568515.1 Soehngenia saccharolytica DSM 12858
TGAGTAGCTAAGTTTGGAAGGGATAAGAGCTGAAGGCATCTAAGCACGAAGCCCCCCTCAAGATGAGATTTCCCATCGTAAGAATAAGGCACCAGAAAGACAATCTGGTAGATAGGCCAAGAGTGTAAGGTCAGCAATGATCTAAGCTAAGTGGTACTAATATGCCGAAGACTTGACCTAAGTAAAAAGTTTGCTTTAAGAAGATATATATGTAGTTTTCGTCTGGTGGCGATAGCAAGAGGGAAACACCTGTACCCATACCGAACACAGAAGTTAAGCCTCTTAACGCCGATGGTACTTGGATGGCAACGTCCTGGGAGAGTAGGTAGCTGCCAGACTGATATATACCCCATTGTCATATGACAATGGGGTATTGTTTTATAAACAATTAAATTTTTAATATTCTGTAATTAATAAAAACATATATCATTTTTGAAACATATAAGATATAATACATATGAAATAAATCAAATTTTAACATATAATTATCGAATTTTAGCGGAGGTGTAAAGTTTGGAAAAAATATTAAGGCAAGAAAAAAATGCATGGAAAGAATTAGACGAATCACAAACTAAAGAGGTCTTTGAATTTGCAGAAGACTATAAGAATTTTTTGAACAATTCAAAGACTGAAAGAGAATGTACAGATGAAATAATTAGAAGAGCAAAAGAAAAAGGCTACAAGCCAATCAAGGAAGTATTAGAATCAGGAAATGTAAAACCTGGAGATAAAATATATGCTGACAACAAGGGTAAAGGTGTAGCATTATTTGTAATCGGAAAAGAAAAAATAGAACAAGGAATGAAGATAGTAGGAAGCCACATGGATTCACCTAGATTGGATTTAAAACCAAATCCTCTATATGAAGATGGAAATTTAGCTATGTTTAAAACTCATTACTACGGTGGAGTTAAAAAATATCAATGGGTTACACTTCCATTGGCATTGCATGGTGTAGCTTTTAATAAAGCTGGGGAAAAGGTTAACATGGTAATTGGAGAAGACGAAAATGATCCAGTACTATATATAACTGACCTATTGCCTCACTTAGCAAAAGACCAAATGCAAAAGAAACTAGAAGAGGGAATAGCAGGAGAAGACTTAAACGTCATCATCGGAAGCATTCCATTTAAAGGTGAAGAAAAAGAAGCAATAAAATACAATGCTATGAGATTACTAAACGAGAAATACGGCATTGTAGAAGAAGACTTTCATGTGTCAGAAATAGAAATCGTGCCAAGTGGAAAAGCAAGAGATGTAGGCCTAGATAGAAGCCTTATAGCATCACATGGCCATGATGATAGAGTATGCACATACTCAGCGCTCAGAGCTATATTTGACGTTGAAAATCCTACAATGACAACAGTAGCTGTATTTGTAGATAAAGAAGAAGTAGGAAGCATGGGAAATACAGGTATGCAATCTCTATTCTTTGAATCACAAGTAGCAGAGCTTATGAATCTTCAAAATAGCGCAAGTCTAGTTGCTCATATGAGAGCGATGGCAAGCTCAAAAGTACTTTCAGGAGATGTAACAGCAGGATTTGATCCAAACTTCCCAGAAGTATTGGACAAGAGAAATGCAGCTATGATAGGCGGAGGAGTTGCACTATCAAAATATACTGGCTCAAGAGGAAAAGGTGGCTCAAATGATGCAAATGCTGAATTCTTAGCAGAAGTAAGAAAAGCATTTGAAAAAGAAAATGTAATTTGGCAAGTTGGTGAACTTGGGAAAGTTGACCAAGGAGGCGGAGGAACAATAGCTTATATCCTAGCAAATAGAGGAGCAGAAGTAGTAGACTGTGGAACACCAATGCTAAGCATGCATGCACCAATTGAACTATTAAGTAAAGTTGACCTATATATGACATATATAGCCTATAGGGCATTTTACAACAATTAATGATAATTAATAGAAACCAGTTTAAGATTATTCTTAAGCTGGTTTTTTAGTTTTTTATTTTAGAGGCCATTTCCCTTATGATTATATATTTGGCAGCTAAAAAATGTGTAATATTTATATATAGCTAAATAAACACACTAATTTGACCAAATAACAGAAATATAGTATAGTGCCAGGAACTTTTATATTTTTATCAAATCCATTACCTATAGATGGAGTATGTTATCCACACCATAATAGTAAATTTGCAATAGATGAACAATATTTTGACAGGGCAATAGCTATATTCGTACAGTCAGCAATTGATTTTTTAAATAATTAGTTAAAGAAACAGTATACTAAAATCCTTCCCATTTTAAATAGAAAGGATTTTAGTATAATAATGCAGATATGGGGTATATTTACAATAGTAAATATGAAAGGGTGGTAAAATTGGCAAAGCAAACAGTATATGTTGATAAACTAACTAATGGAATACTGGATCCTAATGAAGAAATGCTTGGTCCAGTAAAAGATGGCGGGACAATAATTGCTAATACTGCACCAGGATGTTGGGGACCTATGATTACTCCAAAATTAAAGGGAGGACATGAGGTAACTAGACCTGTTTTTGTTGAGGGAGCAGAAATTGGGGATGCAATAGCTATATATATACAATCTATCGTAATCACATCATCCGTAATAGCATCTGGCAATGATAAAACTATAAGTGAAAATTTCAACAGCGATCCATTTATTGATGCAAAGTGTCCTAAATGTGGAATACTAAACCCTGAAACAGAACTAATTGGAATAGGAGAAGGATCTGTAAGATGTAAGAATTGTGGGGCTGACATATCACCATTTAAATTTAATAATGGTTATACTATGGCCTTTAATGATAATAAAACAATAGCTTTAACATTAAATGAAACAGCCGCAAACAATGCTGCAAAAGACGCTAAAAATTTAATGGCAATTCCAGATCATTCAATTCAAAACCCAATTGTTAACTTTGCTCCACATGACATAAATGGCAGTATATCGAGGATAAAACCCTTTTTAGGGCAAATCGGTACAACACCTTCAAGAGCTTTACCTGACTCTCATAATGCAGGTGATTTTGGTTCGTTCTTAATAAACTCTACTCATGAATATGCTATAGATAAAGAAGAATTAATAAAACATAAAACAGACGGTCATATGGACATAAATAAAACCAGAGCTGGAGCTGTAGTTATAGCACCTGTTAAAGTAAAAGGTGGTGGAGTTTATGTTGGAGATGCACATGCAATGCAAGGAAATGGGGAGATAGCAGGTCATACAGCTGATGTTGCAGCAGTAGTGACTTTAAAAGTGAAAGTCTTTAAAAACCTTCAAATTGATGGACCTATCATTATTCCTCTTTCAGATGATCTACCTTATTTAGCAAAGCCAATTGATGAAAATGAAAAGAAACTCGCAATGGAGTTGAGCAAAAAGTGGGGAGTAGATAAGCTAGAAAATACAGCGCCAATATGTTTTGTAGGTACAGGAGCTAATTTAAATGAGGCTATCGACAATGGTCTAGAAAGAGCAGCTCAAGTATTAAAAATATCTGTGCCAGAAGTTATGAATAGAGCAACCATAAATGGTTCGATTGAAATCGGTAGAGCTCCAGGGACTGTTACAGTCACATTTTTAGCTCCTGTAGAGAAATTAAAAGCTGCAGGATTATATGACTTAGTTAAAGAACAATATAATTTATTAGATTAATCATTAAACAGGGCAACGAGGGTAACTTTACATCTATTTAGAAACTGGACTATCAGGTGCAAATTGATGATTGCAGCTACGGCAGAGATATTTCTGATGACAATATTAATCTTTGCCATAACTATAAAACGAATGAATATTGTTGCACTTTGGACATTTTATTGATACAATTTTTTATATGAGGACTTCATCCTTTCTGGGAGGTATTTGTTTTTATGCAAGAACATTGTACCATAGAGAGCTTGGAGTCCTCAATTTTCATTTAAGTTTACAAAACGTGAAATACGGAAAGGAGTGATTTAATGAGAGCTTTGATGGAGTCGCTTTTTGATATAATTTATTTAGTTTTTGTCATATCTATGGGATTTTATTTGATCGCTAAGAACAACAAAAATACTAATTCAAGATTGTTTGGGATTATGGCTGTTATACTGGGATTTGGAGATGCTTTTCACCTTGTGCCTAGAATACTTGCTTTAAATACTGCAAACGGATTTGAAGTTTATAGAAATTCATTGGGCATTGGCAAAGCTGTAACCTCGGTAACTATGACAATTTTTTACATCATACTTTATTATATATTTAAAAATAGATATAATATAAAAAGCAAAACGCTAGATTTGTGTATTTGGATATTAGGGATAATAAGAGTTATTTTGACGGCATTGCCTCAAAACAAGTGGACAAGTGAAATACAGCCATTAAGTTGGGGAATTTATAGGAATATACCATTTGTGATAATGGGTATTATTATGATCGCCTTGGCATATAAGTATGCAAAAGAGCATAAAGATAAGAGCTTCAAAAATATGTATCTAGCAATTTTTTTGTCTTTTATTTTTTATATACCTGTAGTACTCTGGGGAGATGTTTATCCTTTGATAGGAATGTTGATGATACCAAAGACTTTAATGTATGTATGGATAGTCACAATGGGGTATAAAGACTATAAGGGCAGTAAATAGTTTTATAGGAGTGAATACCGTGTTTAAATTAGGAAGAAAGAAAGCTGCATTTGTGATGGCTTTCATATTAATTACAAGCCTATTGTCAGCTTGTAATTCTGAAGAAAAAAGTTTAGCAGAGAATTTATACAGCTACAAGACTAGTTTTGTAGGAGACAACTCTAAAGTTGGAAATATTGTAAACAAGTTGCCATTTCCCAATGATTACGCTGTAAACACTATTGAAATCATATCTGGAGAAGAACCTTATGGACTCAAAATATATTTTGATAGTACAGCTAAGGATGCAAGTATAAAAGATTTTGACAAGGATAGTGCGATATTGTTTTCTCTAATTGACAATTTAAGCTATATCACTTATGCGTATACTATAAACGATAAAGACATAAGTATAGGAACTATATATAAGGAAGAAATTGATGAAATTACTAAAAAAGATTTTGATATGACAACTACAGAAATTGGAAGTAATTATGACAATTTTAATATATTGATAGAAAAATACATTGAAAATGTAGAATAAATATCACCTTTTGGTGATATTTTATTTTTTTGATATACTTAATTTATAAAATAAAAAGTGAGGGTTTCTTATGCCAGAGAAAGATATATCTTCATACGAAGTAGCAAATGCTTTTGAATCTGGAATTATTATTCTAGATAAGATGTTTAAGGTTGTATATACTAATAAAAGGGCTAAAAGACTGCTTAAGAAAGATACTAATGAGTTTGAATACGATTTGTTGCTGAAAGAGATAATTTCAGAGATAAAGATAATTGATTACACAAATGAAACTGCTATTAGAAAGAAAATAAAATATCTTGATTTGGAATACATGTTCCATATATCAAGAGTTGAAATCAAAAAAGAAGTGTATGTGTTAGTAAATTTTAATGAACTGGATTTGTGCAAGAGTGTAATAGGCACTATAAATACTGAAATGGAAGCTTCTTCTCTTTTAAAAACCATAATGGAGGCTACAAACGATTGTATTGTATATGTCAATAAAGAAGGGTACATTGAGATGCTTAGCAATGCCTATGCAGAGTTTTTAAATGTGGATAGAGACGACTCAATAGGCAAGCATGTCACAGAAGTTATTGAAAATACTAGGATGCATGAAGTTGCTAAATTGGGTGTCGAAGAGGTAGCACAGGTTCAGGAAATAAATGGCAGAAAAATGATTGCAACTCGTATTCCGGTTTACGTCAATGGCAGAATTGTCGGTGCAGTTGGTAAAGTGTTGTTTAGAGATTTAGATGAATTGGAACAGCTTTACACAAAAGTATATAAGATTGAAAAAGAATTGAACATGTACAAAAATGAGTTTAAAAAGATAAATTCTGCGAAATACGAATTAGACAGTATAATCGGCGAATCGAGGGAGATCAAAGAGCTAAAAGAGCTTACCAAGAGAATAGCCAACACAAACTCGAAAGTTTTAATCTTAGGAGAGACCGGGACGGGGAAGGAGTTGTTTGCCAATGCGATCCATTCCTTGAGCAAGAGAAAAGATGGTCCATTTATTAAAGTTAATTGCGGTTCAATACCTAACGAACTTCTCGAGTCTGAATTATTTGGATATGAAGAGGGTGCATTTACTGGTGCTAAAAAAGGTGGAAAGATAGGGAAATTTAAAGCTGCAGACGGAGGCAGCATATTTTTAGATGAGATTGCCGATTTGCCTATGAACATGCAAGTAAAGCTATTAAGGGTGCTGCAAGAAAAGGAAATAGAAAAAATAGGGTCAAATACTCCTGAAAAAATCGATGTCAGGATCATCTCTGCAACTAATAAAGACCTTGAGGAAATGATTAAAAATGGAGAGTTTAGATTAGATCTATATTATAGATTAAATGTGGTAAGCATGGTAATACCTCCATTGAGGAAAAGAAAAGAAGACATAGCGGTGCTTTCAAATAAACTAATTGAGGAAATATCAAAAGAAGAGAAAATCAAAGTCGACGGAATAAGCAAGGGAGCATTGGATTTATTGAAAAAATACGATTGGCCCGGGAATGTAAGAGAGCTTGAAAATGTTTTAGAAAGAGCTATCAACTACCTCGATGGTGAGACGATCATAAGAATTAAGCATTTACCTAGCAAAATATCTGGATTAAGAGAAGAAAGAGAACTAAAAAGTTTAAAAGAAGAGATGGAAGAATACGAAAAAGAGATAGTATCAAACGCATTGATTGCATCTAATGGGAACAAGACAAAAGCTGCTGAGATTTTAAAAATAAGTAGAACTGCTCTATATGAAAAAATAGAAAAATATGAGTTAGAATGATGTTATATATTTATCACAGTCTATGAATTAAAGTATTATTTACAATGCCGTTAAAATGACCCTATAATTGTTAACTATAGTTAACATTTTAGCATAATAAACCGATATATTGTAAACTAAACATGACACTTTTTCTATTTTCTCATATTCTGAATTAAAGAAATTAAATAAAAATCAGAGTTTTACTTTAGGCTACTAAAATACTTTGTTAACAACTTTTAGTAGTCTTTTCTTTTTTCCGAAAAAACGATGACTTTTCTCAAAAATTAATGAAAACGTTGGCATAAATATTGCAAGTTATATATGAAAAAAGAGGAGGATGAAGATATGATAGAAAACAAAGTTTGTATTGTAACAGGAGCAGCCAGTGGTATAGGACTTGCCATAGCTAAGAAATTTGCTGAAGACGGAGCAAATGTAGTAATGGCGGATATTAATGAAGAAAAATTAAAAGAAGAAGCATTAAAAATTAATGCAAAATACATTAAAACTGATTTGAGCAAAAGAGAAGATTGTAAAAAATTAGTAGATTTTACCGTTGAGAGTTTTGATGGGGTGGATATATTAGTAAATGTAGCAGGCATCCAGACGGTTTCACCTATTGAATCATTTCCTGAAGACAAATGGGATTTTATGATGAATTTAATGCTTACTGCTCCATTTTTGTTAACTAAATACTCATGGCCTTATATGAAAAAGAAAGGTTGGGGTAGAATTATAAATCTAAATTCTATTCATGGACTAGTTGCATCTGAATTCAAATCTGCTTATGTATCTGCAAAACATGGATTAGGAGGACTTACTAAAACTGCTGCATTGGAAGGCGGCCCTTTCGGAATAACGGTAAATTCTATTTGCCCATCTTATGTGAGAACACCTTTAGTAGACAACCAAATAGCCGACCAAGCAATAACACATGGCATAAGTACTGATGAAGTAATAGGAAATATTATGCTTTCAAAATGTGCTGTTAAAAAATTAATTGAACCAGAGACAGTTGCCGATGTTGCTATGTTCTTATGCTCAAGTGCAGGAGATCATATTACTGGATCAATGCTTACAATTGATGGTGGCTGGACTGCGAATTAAAAATACAAATTGAGGAGGTAAATGTATGCTAGGTATATTTATAGGTCTTGTTCTTCTTATGTTTTTAGCTTATAAGGGTTATTCAATTATTTGGGTAGCACCTCTTACAGCTTTGGTAGTGGCGATCTTTGGGGGAATTCCTTTATTAGACTCATACACAAACGTTTATATGACGGGGTTTGTAGGATTTACTAAGTCTTGGTTTCCAGCATTTATGTTAGGGGCTGTATTTGGACATTTGATGGATTATACAGGAGCTGCCAGATCAATAGCGCATTGGCTTACAAAGATAATAGGCGCTAAAAGAGCTATCCTAGGAGTTATTTTAGGCTGTGCGGTATTGACATATGGCGGAATAAGTTTATTTGTAGTAGTATTTGCTATGTACCCATTGGCTTTGGCACTTTTTAGAGAAGCAAATATTTCTAGAAAATTGATTCCTGGTTGTATTGCTCTAGGCTCGTTTACATTTACTATGACAGCTGTGCCGGGGACACCACAAATTCAAAATCTAATACCTATGGAGTATTTCCATACTACTCCAACAGCTGCACCTATAATGGGGATTGTAGCTGCATTGTTCATGTTTATTCTTGGATACTTGTATCTTTCATGGAGAGAAAAGAAACTCAGAGCAAATGGTGAAGTGTTTACTGAGCCAAAAGTGAAAAATGAAGAAATGGTCTTATCAGATGAAGAATTGCCAAATCCATTTTTATCCATATTGCCACTAGTAAGTGTAATAGTGACACTTAATGTTCTCAAATGGGATATAATTGTTGCTCTTCTTTCAGGAATAGTTTTAACTATGATTTTAAACTACAAACAATATAAAGGATTTACGAAGAGCATAAATAATGGAGCTAGTGGTTCAATAATTGCAATTATAAACACATCTGCCGCTGTAGGATTTGGATCAGTAGTTAAAGCAGTGCCAGGTTTCCAAACTCTTACTGATGCTGTACTGAATATAAAAGGGTCACCTCTTATTTCAGAAGCAGTAGCAGTAAATGTATTAGCTGGGGCAACTGGTTCTGCATCAGGTGGTATGGGAATAGCTTTAGCGGCATTGGGAGAAAAATATTACCAAATTGCTTTAGAAAGAGGTATAAGCCCAGAAGCATTTCATAGAGTGGCATCATTGGCATCAGGGGGACTTGATACTCTACCACATAATGGTGCAGTATTGACGCTCTTAGCGGTAACTGGCATGACTCATAAAGAATCATATATAGATATTTGCGTGACATCTTTGATATTGCCAGTATTGTCATCAATCCCTGCAATAATACTAGCTAGCTTTGGAATATATTAAATTATATACAATTTATTTATAGGCTATGATATACTAGAAAATGGGGATGGGATAAATATTTTAGAATTATGGTATTAAGGGAGGAGAAATTTTATGAAACAAGCAGTAATCGTGAGTGCTGTTAGAACTCCAATAGGAGCATACGGTGGAGCTTTTAAAGATGTAAGCGCCGTAGATTTAGGAGTAGCAGCAGTAAAAGAAGCTCTAAAGAGAGCAAACGTAAACCCAGAGATGGTTGACGAAGTAATTTTCGGAAATGTACTACAAGCTGGTCTTGGACAAAATGTAGCTAGACAAGTTTCTATGGGAGCTGGAATACCTGAATATGTCACTAGTTTTTCAGTAAATAAAGTATGTGGATCAGGTTTAAAAACAGTCGCATTAGCAGCTCAAGCTATTAAAGCGGGAGATGCTGACATAGTTGTAGTTGGCGGAACTGAAAACATGTCTCAAGCTCCATATCTATTGAAAAACCATAGATGGGGACAAAGAATGGGAAATGGAGAAGTTGTTGACTACATGGTAGAAGATGGATTGACAGATATTTTCAATCACTATCATATGGGGATCACAGCAGAAAATGTTGCTGCACAATATAACATAACTAGAGAAGATCAAGACCAATTTGCACTTACTAGCCAATTAAGAGCAGAACAAGCTATAAAGAGCGGAAGATTTAAAGATGAAATTGTTCCAATCGTAATACCACAAAGAAAAGGAGATCCCAAAGTAGTAGATACTGATGAGTTTCCTAGATTTGGCACCACAATTGAAGCATTGGCAAAATTAAAACCAGCATTCAAGAAAGATGGAACAGTTACAGCAGGAAATGCATCAGGCATTAATGATGGCGCTGCTGCATTAGTAGTAATGAGCAAAGAAAAAGCTGATGAATTAGGATTAACTCCTATTGCGGAGATAGTAAGCTACGCATCAGCTGGCGTTGACCCATCTATAATGGGTACTGGTCCAATTCCTGCAAGTAAAAAAGCATTAGAAAAAGCAAATCTTAAGATAGATGATATAGAACTAGTTGAAGCAAACGAAGCGTTTGCAGCTCAAGCAATTGCAGTTGCTAAAGACTTGAATTTGAACATGGATATTACAAATGTCAATGGAGGAGCTATTGCTTTAGGCCATCCAATAGGAGCTTCAGGAGCAAGAATCCTTGTTACATTGTTACATGAAATGCAAAAAAGAGATAGCAAATATGGTTTGGCAACTCTTTGCATAGGTGGCGGACAAGGCATCTCAATGATAGTTAGAAGATAATTGAAAGGTGGGAATTAGATGAATAAGTTAATCAGCATTGATGAAGCCGTTGACATGATTAAAGATGGTATGACGATAATGGTAGGCGGTTTTCTCGGATGTGGAAACCCACATAAGATAATAGATAAACTTGTTGAAAAAAATGTTAAGGATTTAACTTTGATTTGCAACGACTCAAGTTTTCCCGACTATGGAGTAGGCAAATTAGTTGTAAATCACCAAATTAAAAAACTCATCGCATCACATGTTGGCACAAATCCTGAAACAGGTAGACAAATGAATGCTGGAGAGATGGAAGTTGTTTTAGTTCCACAAGGCACATTGGCTGAGCAAGTAAGAGCCGGTGGAGCAGGACTTGGCGGGATATTGACTCCAACAGGCGTTGGCACTGTAATTGAAGAAGGAAAACAAAAAATAACAGTTGATGGTGTTGAGTATTTACTTGAAAAACCACTTAAAGCCGATGTGGCTTTGATTGCAGGGCAAAAGGTAGATAAATTTGGGAATATAGTATATTTTGGAGCAACAAGAAACTTCAATACTCTAATGGCAACTGCTGCAGAAACAGTGATAGTTGAAGCTAGTGAGATAGTTGAAGTTGGAGATTTAGATCCAAACGATGTTGTAACACCAGGTATATTTGTCGACTACATCGTTGATGGAGGTGCAAATTAATGGACAAGAATGAAATAAAAGCATTTATTGCTAAGAGGGTTGCAAAAGAATTAAAAGACGGAGACGTTGTAAATTTAGGTATAGGACTTCCAACAATGGTAGCAAACTATATACCTGAAGGCATGAACATATTTCTTCAATCGGAAAATGGATTTATTGGATTAGGGCCAGCACCAGAGCCAGGAAAAGAAGACATGAGAATTGTAAACGCTGGTGGACAACCTGTGACTATACTTCCAGGCGGAGCATTCTTTGACTCGGCCACATCTTTTACAATAATAAGAGGTGGACATGTCGATATTACTGTACTTGGGGCATTGCAAGTTGATGAAAAGGGAAACCTTGCCAACTGGATGATTCCAGGCAAGATGGTTCCAGGAATGGGTGGAGCTATGGACTTGGTTACAGGAGCTAAAAAAGTAATCATAGCTATGGAACACACTGCAAAAGGCGCGCCAAAGATTTTGAAAGAATGCACACTTCCTTTAACTGCTGCACACCAAGTGGATATGATCATCACTGAAATGGGAGTAATGGAAGTTACTGACAAAGGCATTGTGTTAAAAGAAATAAACCCAGAATTCACCATTGAAGATGTACAAAATAGTACTGAAGCTGAACTAATTATCGCTGAAGATTTAAAGAAAATGGAAATATAATAAAAGGCTGCGTAAAGCAGCCTTTTATTTAAAGAAAGGAGAGATAGTTAAGATGCTAAAAGATATAAACTTAATAGGTATAGCTGGTGCTGGCACTATGGGCTCAGGAATCGCTCAAATATTCGCTAGATACGGTAAAAATGTAATTGTAAATGACATTAAAGAAGAATATTTAACAAAATCTAGAAATTTGATAGACATATTCAACAAAAGCCTAATTGAAGAAGGCTTGATGAATGAAAATGAAGTAGACAATATTTTTTCGAAAATAAAATTTTCTACCGACAAGAATGAATTTAAAAATTGTGACTTGATAATTGAATGCATTGTTGAAAAACTCGAAATAAAACAAGATTTTTGGAAAGAATTAGAAGAAATCGCTAAAAAAGATGCCTATTTTGCTACAAACACATCAGGTCTTAGCATCAATCAAATATCATCTAAACTTAATGACAAATCAAGATTTATCGGAATGCATTTTTGGAATCCCGCACACATAATCCCATTAGTAGAGTTAATTAGAGGAGAAGAGACCAGCGATGAGATGGTCAATGATTTAAAAAGCCTTCTTGAAACTATAGGAAAACAGGCTGTAGTAGTAAATAGAGATGTCCCTGGGTTCATAGGCAATAGACTTCAGTTTGCCGCTTTTAGGGAAGCTATGCACATTGTGGAACAGGGGATTGCGAGCGTCGAAGATGTTGATAAAGCTATGAAATATGGGCCAGGCTTTAGATACCCTATAATAGGACCATTAGAGACAGCAGATTTAGGGGGATTAGATACTTTTTACAACATCTCAAGTTATCTTTTCAAAGACTTGGGGGATGAAAAAGAAGTTCCTAAAATTTTAGAAGAGTTAATAGAAAATAACTATCTCGGGGTTAAGACAAAAAAAGGATTTTATGACTATTCAAATGGAAGAGACGAAGAGGCAATAAAAAGAAGAGATAAGCTTTTATTTGAAATGATCAAACACATATCTAATAAATAAAAGGAAGATCATTCTTCCTTTTATTTTACTCAGTAGTATTCAAATATTGGCTCATGTATAGATTGAAGTAAGCTCCTTTTTTTGCTATCAACTCTTCATGTGTTCCTTTTTCGATTATCTTTCCGCCTTCAATCATCATTATTATGTCTGCGTCTCTTATAGTTGAGAGCCTGTGGGCGATGATGAATGTGGTTCTATTTTCCATCAATGAGATCATAGCTTCTTGTATCTTCAATTCCGTTCTAGTATCTACATTTGATGTAGCTTCATCTAATATGAGGATTGAAGGGTCTTTTAAAACAGCTCTTGCAATTGCTAAAAGTTGTCTTTGACCTTGGCTTAAATTACCTCCACCTTCGGTTATATAAGTTTCATATCCATTTGGCAATCTCTTGATGAATTCATCAGCATTTGATATTTTACAAGCTCTAATTATCTCTTCATCCGCAGCGTCTAGTTTCCCATATCTAATATTTTCTTTTATAGTTCCAGAGAATAGATAAGTATCTTGCAATACGACGCCGAACATTTCTCTTAGCGAATTTTTCTTGTATTTCTTTATATTTATATCATCTATTAATATTTCACCTTTGGTTACTTCATAAAAATTGGTCAATAGATTTACTATTGTGGTTTTTCCTGCACCCGTTGGCCCTACTAAAGCTACATTTGTTCCAGCTTCTACAACAAAACTGATATCCTTTAAAACTTCTTTGTTCTCATTGTAATTAAAATACACATTTTTAAACTCGACTTTTCCATCTACATCTTTTATCTCTATTGCATCAGGCTCATCTTCTCTTTCATCAGTCTCATCTAATATCTCAAAAACCCTTTCTGCACCTGCTATACCTGACTGCAATTGGTTGAAAGTGGATGCCAATTCATTTATCGGCTTTTGAAACTGTTTAGAGTAAAAAATAAAGCTTGTGACTACACCTATTGTTATGATGTTTTTCAAAGTCAGCAATGAGCCGGACAATACTATGATTACAAAAGTCAAATTGCCGATAGCATTCATTATAGGCATGATAAAGCCAGACCATATTTGAGCTTTTATACCTACTTCTTTTAGATCGTCATTGTATTTTTTAAACTTGCCAATCATGTCGTCTTCTTTATTGAACATTCGAACAACATCTATTCCGCTTATGGACTCCTCAATATGTCCATTGAGATTGCCAAGAAATTGTTGCTGAGTTTTGAAGTACTTTTTTGTATTATTAGCTATAATCTTTGTGACTAAAAGCACGATTGGGACTGTCGCAAGTGTAATCAGCGCCATGATTTCATTTATATAAAACATGATGATTACAGTGCCTATGGTACTTATGAAAGTTTGCATAAACTGTATCATAGTTTGGGATATGGTGTTGTTTATATTGTCGATGTCATTAGTAACCCTACTCATAAGTTCTCCATGAGTTGTCTTGTCGAAAAAAATGACAGGCATTTTTTGAAATTTGGCGAATATATCTTTTCTTATGTTATACACAACTCTTTGTGAAATCCCAGCGATTATAAACTCTTGCATGTACATAAATAATGAACTAAATGCATAAAAACTCAACACAAAGAGTATGAGCCTTCTCACTTTCAATAGGTTTATTTTTTCTTTTGGAACGGTCAATGCATCAACTATTTTCCCGGTAAAATAAGGCACTAAAAGCGTTAAAAATGTGGACAATATGACCAGTGCAAATGCTATGAATATTTTATTTTTTTCTTCTCCGAAATAGGAGAATAGCCTTCTAAGTGTTGAACTGCTGTCTTTTGGCTTTTCAACGGGAATTATCGAATGAGGCCCGTGAATGCCTGTGATTTTCTTAGTATTACGCTCCAAAACTAGACACCTCCTCTCCCAATTGAGAGATATAGATGGATTTATATATTTCTGAATGGCCCAATAGATAGTCGTGTGTGCCGATAGCTTCTATTTTGCTATTGTTCAACACTATTATGTTTTCAGAATCCATTACAGATGTTATTCTTTGGGCAATTAAAATAGTTGTAGTTGACAGATTTCTTTTTAAACCTTCTTTGATTTTTCTTTCTGTAATCAAATCGACGCTAGATGTTGCATCGTCTAATATCAATAGTTCAGGGTTTTTAACTAGAGCTCTTGCGATAGAAAGCCTTTGTTTTTGGCCCCCTGAAAGATTTACACCGCCTTGGCCAAGATAAGTTTCATAACCATCCTTAAAAGTTTTAATGAATTCATCTGCCATTGCGATTTTAGAACATTTTTCTATTTCTTCAAAACTCGCATTTTCATTGCCCCAGCGGAGATTATCCAATATTGTTCCAGTAAAAAGCAAATTTTTCTGAGGAACTACCGCTATTTTTTCTCGATATTTTTTTAAATCTAAGTCTTTGATATTTTTGCCGTAAAATTTAATTTCTCCACTATTAGGGTCAAAAAATCTCAATATTAAATTAACTATTGTAGATTTTCCAGATCCCGTTGTGCCAATTATCGCTAGTGTAGTATTAGGATCTACTTTAAAATTGATGTCTTCTAATACATAATTTGTGGTATCGAAATATTTAAAGTAGACATTATTAAATTCAAGTATAATGTCGCTCTTTTCAGCTATTACAGGTTTTTCTGGACTTTTCAATGTTTCTTCAGCAAGAAACACCTCATCCAATCTGTCTGATGAAGCTTTAGAGCGAATGTACATGTTGATTATTCTAGTGGACATGACTAAACTGAATAAAAGCTGAGTCATGTAATTTAGCACTGCAACGATTTTTCCAACTTCAAAATCCGCATTTACGACTAAATCAGAGCCTACCCAAAGGATTATTACTATCCCTAAATTCACAAGAAAAGTCACAAGAGGACTAAATATGGCAAGCCTTCTCATTCCGCTTATGGATACTTCTTTAAGCTCATTATTTACGCTTTCAAATCTCTGTTTTTCATAATCATACCTATTAAATGCCTTAACAACTCTTATTCCAGAGAGGTACTCTTTGAGCCTTGAGTTGACTTTGTCTAATGAATTTTGAATTTTTAAAAATATAGGATATGAGAGCTTTAGATTTAAAACGATGGCAATCATGACTATAGGGACTATCAATAAGCTTATAAGTCCAATTGTTCTATCCAAGATAAGAGCCATGACTATAGAACCTATTCCCAAAAGAGGAGCTTTGACGAAAACCCTCATAAGACCATGAGCGAAGTTTTGAATTTGGTTTACATCGTTTGTGAGCCTAGTAATGAGAGAAGCTTCTGTGATTTCGCTAATTTTACTAGCACTTAGTCGATTGATCTTTATGTATAAGTCTTCTCTCAAGTCTTTGCCTATACTTTGAGATACAACCGAAGATTTTATATTTCTAATTACCGCAAAACCAGCTCCTAGCAATGTGAAGACCAACATATAGAATGAGTACCTTAGAACATAGTTTAAGTCATTGTTCTTTACTCCATTATCTATGATATAACTCATCATAGTTGGCAAAATTAAATCTATAAAAGCTTCCAATATCAAGAAAATGATGGCTAAAGAAAAATCCTTTTTATATTTTTTAGCGTATTTAAATATATAACTCATGTAAATCACCTTCTAAATAAGATATACTATATATATTAGTACTATTTAATGAAAAATAAAAGCTTTGATTTTCGAAATAAATTGAAGGAGTAAGTTATGTATCCCATAAAAACTAAAGACAATCACAATATAAAGTTGAATATCGAGGGAAAAGGGAAACCTATATTATGCTTACATGGATTTTTAGGTAGCAGCGATGATTTTCGCATAATAAAAAGGTTGCTTAAAGATGATTTTAAAATTATTTCTTACGACCAAAGGGGATTTGGTTGCTTTAATTATGAAAAACACTTAGATGTAAAGCTGCTTGCAGATGATTTATACGCGGTGCTTAAAGTGATAGATGACAAAGTAATAGTTGTAGGGCATTCCATGGGAGGAAGCGTCATATTAGAGTACCTTAAAAACTACAAAGATGAATTTATAGATGAGTGCATTTTCATAGAATCTTCTCCTAAAATGCTAAATGATGAGAACTATAAAGATGGGTTGTTTAAAGGATCTTATACAATAAAAGATTTAGATAGAGACTTATATTTGATAGAAAATGAATGGGAGAATTTTCTTTCTTCGTTTATAGACAAGCTGTTTTTAAACAAAAAAAGAGAAAAAGAGATTGCACTTCAAAAAATGAAACCACTGCCAAACAAAAGCATGAGCTCTCTGTGGAAGTCTTTGGTGTTTGGCGATTACTTGAATGATATAAAAAACATAAAAAAAGAAGTCTGTGTAATAAGGGGAGAAGAATCTTCTTTTTACACGAGAGAAGCTCAAAAGAATTTCAGTGATTCATTTATTAAATCTTCATTTAATGAAATTAAAGATGCAAATCATTTGATAATGCTAGAAAAGCCAAGAGAATTGGCAAATATAATAAAGGAAAATATAAATGGCTAATTTGAGTTAGCCATTTATATATCACACGAAAGGCATATATGTTTTTTTATCTCCATTTTTTATGTTGGATAATACATTTTTTAGTATGGAAAACCCTAAAGGAATTTCATCCAACTCAGGAGCGCTAAAACTAAGCCTTAGTGCATTTACATTTGAATTTATATCTATCGTAAACACGTTCCCGGGAACAGTTGCTAAACCAAATTTTAAACAGTCTTCATACACTTTTGTTTGGGAGATGTTTTCGTCTAGATTTACCCAAACGCTTAAACCACCATCTGGTTTAGCATAGCTTATTCCAAGGGTGGATAATTTATCCAATTCACTTGTGAATAAATCGTATTTTTTCTTATAACTTTCTTTTATATTTTCAATATAGTTTTTCCAATAACCTTTTCTCAAATACAGGTCAAATGCTCTTTGAAGGTATCCTGAAGATGATATATCTGTGGAGTGCTTTGCTTTGTATATGTCTTTGAATATTTCTTCTGGCACAGTTAAAAAACCTACTCTAATTCCAGGCATAAATATCTTTGAAAAGCTTTTTATAAAGATTACTTTTTCGCTTCTGTCATAGGCTTTAATTGGATAAAGAGTCGAGTTGTTGAAAGTTAGATCTGTCAAGAAATCATCTTCAACTATATAGAAGTTGTGCTCGATTGCAAGTCTCAACAGCTCTCTTTTCTTTTCTTCGCTGTAACAAATCGTTGTGGGATTTTGAAAATTGGGCATAGTATATATAAATTTTGGAGAATATCTCTTTAAATATGATTTCAAAATCTCAATATTTATTCCGTCTTTTTCCATAGGAATTCCAACAATCTTTGCTCCTCTGGATTTAAAAGCTTGATAAGCCCCCGGATAAGTTGGATTTTCAACAAATACAACATCTAATGGCTCGATAAGAGTCTTAGATACTATATCAAGACCCTGCTGCCCTCCCGAAGTAATCAATATTCCATCCTCTGATACATTAATCGAGTAATTATCCAATAAGAATTTCGAGATAGACTCTCTGAGCGGTTCATAACCTCTAATTTCAGGATAGGAAAAAGCATTTCCGCCATCTCTGTCAAGAACTTCAATCAAGGACTCTTTAAATTCTTTAATTGGGAAAAGGTCAGGTGATGGGGTTACACTAGCAAAATCTATATTTGGTTTAGAGTGAGGGAATATGCCTGAAAGCATTAGCTCAAGATCTCCTTCTTCCAAATCAAGCGATGCGTAATTTTTTAAAGGCTTTCTGACATATGTGCCACTTCCTTCTACTGTGTAGACTAAACCCTCTTGCTCAAGCATTTTATATGCGTTAATGACCGTCACATTGTTAACTTCCAATGCTTTTGAAAGTGATCTAATAGATGGAAGCTTTTCACCATCGGAGAATTTATCTATTGCCATTTTTAAATTTTCATAAAGCTGAATATACAAAGGTATGGTTGAATTTTTATCTAATTTGAAATCTATATTCATATTTTCACCTCATTGTATGGATACACTTATTATATCATTATGAGATGATGTGTCAAACTTAGTTGAGGTAATTTTTATTTACTCTATATCTCTTGCTGTATAATTTTTACTGACTTATAATAATTATATGTAGTATGAGTTTTATAATTATAATCTTTATAGATGTATAAAACTTTCAATTTAAGGGTATAAAAAAACAACGAAGGAGAGATGATCATGAAAGAGATAGATGCTAGAGGTTTAGAATGTCCTAAACCAGTCATATTGACGAAGAAAGAATTAGACAGTATTAAAGAAGGGAAAGTAAGGACTACTGTTGACAATGAGGTAGCTAGAGAGAACCTTATTAAGCTTGCAAAAAGTCAAAATGCTGATTTTGAGGTTGAAGAATTAGAAGGAGGGCTTTTCGCAGTTACGATTGAAAAGAAAGCTAGTATCGAAACAGAAAATCATAAGAAGATGGTAGAAGTTGATGAAAATTTCGTAATAGCAATACAGTCTGAGCACATGGGCAGAGGAGATGAAAAGTTAGGTAAAATATTGATGAAAAGTTTTATTTACACAGTGAAGGAAACTAAACCTTACCCTAAAACTATGTTATTTTTCAACAGTGGAGTGAAACTCACAGTTGCTGAAAGTGAAGTGTTAGACGACCTAAAAGCTTTGGAAAATGAGGGAGTTGAGATAATTTCTTGTGGGACATGCCTAGACTATTTCAATTTAAAAGACAAATTAGAAGTGGGAAGCATTTCAAATATGTACACTATATATGAAAAGCTAAGAAACTCAACAAATGTGGTGACGATAGGATAATGGATGGAGAAAATATATTTCTGATTTTGACATTTGATTCTACTCATCATGCAATGAGGGCTGAAAGCATTCTAAAAGATGAGAAGATTTCTATAAAAACAATTCCAACACCGAGAGATATAACTCTAAGCTGCGGCCTTGCAATAAAAGCGAGTGTTTTAGATAAAGAAAAAATCGTTAAAATGTACGAAGATAAAATTTTGGACTTTAAAAATCTATATGAAATCTCGATAATAGATAATAAAAGAGAGTTAAAGAAAATCATCTAGGAGGTGTTTTTAATATCTATCATAAATAGTATTTTTAAAGATGATTTAGGAAATATAAACTTCCTAGGTAAATTAGCCATTTCGATCATTATTTTTTTATCAGCTTACATCATTACAAAGATTGTCAATAAAGTTATTGACAAGACAATACTAAATAGAAAATCCTCATCTACAATTGAGTCTGCGAACAGGATCATCACGATGACACAGACTATAAAGCGAATAATAAAATATGTCCTTTTTTTCTTTGCTCTAATTATAAGTCTTGATATGTTTGGGGTAAATACTGCCTCGCTGATTGCAACTCTTGGTATTGGAGGATTTGCTTTAACTTTTGGTGCACAATCTTTAGTAAAGGATATGATTACTGGATTTTTTATATTGGTCGAAAATCAATATTCAGTTGGAGACTATGTTCAAATAGGTTCTAAAGAGGGAATTGTAGAAGAACTAGGGATTAGAATTACTAAAATTAGAGATTTTACAGGAGAACTTCACATCATACCAAATGGGTCGATAAACGAAGTAACAAATAGAACCAGAGGTGGAATGAGAGCGCTGATAAAGGTATCAGTGGCATATGAGGAAGATTTAGATCATGTGATAAGTGTGTTGAGTAGAATTACAGAAGAATTCAAGCAAAATGACAAGATAATCGATGGGCCTACTGTATTGGGAGTTACTCAACTAGGCAGTTCTGGTATAGAGATTACTATTGTTGCAAAGACTCTTCCAATGGAACAATGGGCAATCGAAAGGAATTTGAGGAAGAGAATAAAAGAAGAATTTGAGAAAGAGGACATTGAGATACCATATCAAAAAATAGTAGTGCTTGGAGGAGAAAAATCGTGATTTTAAAATATGAGGTTGGAGATCATGTAACTCTTAAAAAGGGACACCCTTGCGGAGAAAACAACTGGGAAATACTTCGCACTGGAGCGGACATTAAGCTTTTATGCACAGGTTGTAATAGGCAGGTATGGCTTACAAGAATAGAGTTTGAAAAAAGAGTCAGAAAGATTTTGGATGGGGACAAATGGGTCAGCATAGTGCATTATAAACAAGACAAAGAAAATGATTAAAAGAAGGTGACGGTTTTGCTTGTAGCAAGGCAACCTATACTTGATAAAAGGCAAAATATATTTGCATATGAATTACTTTATAGAGACGATAACAAAACGACTTCTTTTAATCAAGAAGTGTCAAGTTTAAGAGCATCAACAGGGGTCATATTGGAGTTATTCGAGTCTGGAGCAGAAAGAATAACCGAAAACAAGAGAGCTTTTGTGAACTTTGATGAAGAACTTTTAATGTCTGATGTATTCGAAATAGTCAAACCTGACAAAATGGTAATAGAGGTGCTTGAGAACGTAAAAGTCGACGAAGCACTAGTTCAAAGATTATTTGATTTAAAAAATAAGGGCTACACAATAGCTTTAGATGATTTTTTCCATTCAAGTGAGGATTACGAACTAATCGATCTATGCGATATAATCAAGTACGATTTTTTAAACACCGATATAAAACAAATAATAATTGATTCAAACATTGCTATTAAAAAGGGAAAGACTATTTTAGCTGAAAAAGTTGAAACAAAGGAAGAATTTGAACTTGCAAAGAAAATTGGATTTACACTTTTCCAAGGGTATTTTTTTGAAAAGCCCCAGATTGCAAGTTCATCCAATGACAAAGTGCGTCCAATTCAATACACATCTGTAATTTCAGAGCTAAACAAGGAAGAACCATCATTTGACAGATTGGCAGATATCATTGAAAAAGATTTAAATCTATCGTACAGACTTATGAGGATGATGAGCCTTAGGAATTTAGAAATAAACAGGGAAAACATAAAGAAATCTCTTACTTACATGGGATTAAAAGGAATTGAGAGATGGATAAATATTGTGCTAGTTCAAACACTCGGGAAAAACTGTCCTAGAGAGCTGGTTAAAATCTCTCTAATTCGAGCTAGTTTTGCAGAAAAGATTGCCTTAAATGTACCTAAATACGATAATCTGAGATATCAAGCATCGATAATAGGACTTTTTAGCACTTTAGATGCCATATTGAATATGCCTCTAGATGAGGCACTCAAAGATTTAAAACTTGACGATATTGTTAAAGATGCACTGCTAGAAAATGATGGGATATTAGCACCCATAAAAGAATTATATTTATCATATGAAAGAGGAGATTTCAAAAAAGTAAGCATAATTGCTGAAGCGATGGGACTGGATGAAAATTTGCTAAGTAAATTCTACATCGAGTCCATTGAGTGGGCAAATAGAATGATGCAAATAGTATAAGGAGGAGTGTTTTATGAACAATTTTAGTATTTATCTTCCCACTAAAATAAAATTTGGGAAGGGAACAATCAATAAATTATCTAAACTTGTAAAGGGAAACTATAAAAAAGTACTCATTCACTATGGTGGAGGCAGTATTAAAAGAAGTGGACTTTACGATGAAGTCGTAAATGAGCTTAAAAAAGCGGATGTAGAAATATATGAACTTGGAGGAGTAAAGCCAAATCCAAGATTGAGTTTAGTTAGAGAAGGCATTGAATTAGCTAAGAAAGAAGGCATTGATTTAATACTTGCGGTTGGCGGAGGAAGTGCTATTGACTCTGCAAAAGCTATTGCTTTAGGCGCTGTAACCGATGTAGATGTCTGGGATTTTTATTTAGGGAACAAAAGACCTGAAAGAGCATTGCCGGTAGGAGTTGTACTCACTTATCCAGCTACTGGAAGCGAAGCTAGCATGGGAAGTGTAATTACAAATGAAGAAGAGGGCTTAAAGCTTTCTGTAAATGATGATTTGATTAGACCTACATTTGCAATAATGGACCCAACATATACTTTGACATTGCCAAGGGATTTGACATTTGCAGGCATTTCAGACATATTGTCTCATATCTTGGAAAGATATTTTACAAATACACCAAATGTTGACTTGACTGACCATTTATGTGAAGCAACCATGAGAAGTGTCATTAAAAATGCAAGGATACTCAATGAAGACCTAGATGACTACAATGCTAGAGCAGAAATCATGCTAGCTGGTACAATCGCTCACAACGGGATGCTTGGACTTGGAAGAGAAGAAGATTGGGCAAGCCATAACATAGGTCACCAATTAAGTGCTCTATATGGTACTACACACGGAGTGACTTTAAGTATTATATTTCCAGCTTGGATGAAATATGTATATCTAGTTAATTTAGATAGGTTCAATCAGTTTGCAATAAATGTATTTGGCATATCTGATGCAGGGAGTTCTAAAGAGATTGTTGCACTTGAAGGAATAAAAGCTTACGAGGAATTTTTAAAGGAAGTAGGACTTCCTACAAGCTTTAAAGAAGCTAATCTACCAAGTGATAGGTTAGAAGAAATGGCACAGAAAGCAGTGATAAAAGGCAAAATAGGTGGACTCAAAAAATTAGATGTAGAAGATATAATTAAGATATATGAATTAGCATTGTAAAGATGACCTCTAAGGAATTCCTTAGAGGTTTTTCTTTAGACTCTCTCAATAATTGTTTATTTTTCAGTCAATTATCTGGTATAATTAAATTAGGCGGAGGTGCAATATGGAATTTGATTTTAATTATTATAAAAAGGCTGCTGAGTACATATTGAATATTGTAGGGCACGAGGTTGAGATTGGGCTTATATTAGGCTCATCAATGGGCAGTGTAAAAGAAATCATAAATGTTGAAACTATCATTGATTACAAAGACATACCAAACTTTCTTATTTCTACTGCAGAAGGCCATGAGGGAAAGCTCATAATTGGAGAAGTTAAAGGCAAAAAAGTTGTGGCTATGAATGGGAGATTTCACTACTATGAAGGCTATACATTTGAAGAGCTTTCAATACCTATAAGAGTATTTAAGTTGTTGGGAGTAAAGAAAGTCATATTGACAAATGCTGCTGGAGCTATAAATAAAAGTTTTAAGCCAGGAGATATTGTCCTTATAAAAGACCATATAAAATTAACTGGAGCAAGTCCTTTAAGAGGGAAAAATATCGAAGAGTTTGGCCCTAGATTTTTTGATGTGACAGATATGTATACAGAAAAATTAAGGAAATTGGCAAAGGATATAGCAACAAAAGAGAGCATAGATGTAAAAGAAGGAGTTTATTTTTTTGCCACAGGTCCACAGTTTGAAACTAAAGCAGAGATAAAAGCCATGGAAATACTTGGAGCAGACTTAGTTGGCATGTCAACTGTCACAGAGGCATTGACTGCAGCTCATGCTGGCATTGAAGTGTTAGCCATGTCATTAGTTACAAATATGGCAGCTGGGATTTTGGACAAAAAGATAACCACTGAAGAAGTTGAGGAGATAGGGAAACTCTCAAGGGAGAAATTGAAAATATTTATTTCTTCAATAATTGAAGCTATGTAGGAGGGATCTTGTGGAAAGATTTGATGAAGGATTAGCGTTTTTATTAAGATATGAAAATATAGCATGGTATGAAAATGGAATTGTCAGGATTTTAGACAGGCGCATTTATCTAAATGAGATATCATTTGTAGAGTGTAAAAGCCATCAAGAAGTTGCTAAGGCTATAAAGGACATGGTAACACAAAGTGCAGGTCCATACACAGCATGTGGCATGGGAATGGCACTTGCGGCATATGAGGCTAGGAATCTGAATAAAAATGATTTCATTAACTATTTAAACGAAGCGGCGAAGACTCTTTATTCGGCTAGGCCAACCACTACTAAAAGGATGAAGCTCATCACAGATGGATGTATTGAAGCTGCTTTAATAGCATTGGAAAAAGGGGAAAGAGTCGACGAAAAGATTTTTTTACATACAATCGAACACAATAACAAAAGATATAGCAGAATTAATGACGTGGCTAAATATTTAGTAGATATGTTTCCGAAAAAAGGTACTATAATGACACAATGTTTCGGAGAAACTATTGTCGGTATGATGTTAAAAGAGGCAAAAGAAAGAAATTTAGATATAAAAGTGATTTGCCCAGAAACAAGGCCATATTTTCAAGGCTCAAGGCTTACAGCGAGTGTATGCTATGACCAAGGTTTTGATGTTACAGTGATCACAGATAACATGCCCGCATATGTAATGGAAGAAAAGAAAGTCGATTTATTTACTTCAGCAGCTGATGCTATTTGTATGGACGGATATGTAGTAAATAAAGTTGGCACTTATCAAATTGCAATAGTAGCAAAATATTTGAAAATTCCATACTTTGTAACAGGAATACCTGACATAGGGCATGAAAATATTTCTACAGTGACGATAGAAGAAAGAGATGGGGATTTTGTGCTTCAAGCTATGGGGACAAAGACTGCTAAAGAAGGAGTAAAAGGGTATTATCCATCGTTTGATAAAACTCCACCTCATTTAGTAAGTGGTGTAGTCACAGACAGAGGTATTTTTTCACCATATGATTTAAAAAGATATTTTAGGGGGGATGAAAAAATAGAAATGATTTTGTAAAAGGTATAGACAATCAATTGTTTTAAGTGTATATTATATATAACAGTAGGAAAAGGTTTTCCGAATATATGGAGGTGTGTTAAATGGCTTTAAAGTACGCAAATAGGATGAACTATGTTAAAGCATCAGAAATTAGAGAATTACTTAAATTGACAGAAAAACCAGGAATTATTTCTTTTGGTGGCGGATTTCCTGCACCAGAGCTATTCCCTGTAAATGAAATGATTGAGATTAGCAAAAAGGTAATGGAAAACAATGGAGCTCAAGCACTTCAATATGGGCCAACTGAAGGATACAGACCTCTAAGAGAAGCAATCGCAAAGAGAATGGGAAAAGTACAAGTAGATGCACAAGTAGAAGATATTTTAGTTACAAGTGGATCTCAACAAGGATTAGACTTTGCTGCAAAAGTATTTATTGACCCAGGCGATTATATAATCATCGAAAAACCAAGTTATTTAGGAGCAATCAACGCTTTTAGAGCTTATGAACCAAATTTCATTGACATCGAATTAGAAGACGATGGTATGAATATGGAACAATTAGAAAAAGCACTAAAAGAAAACGAAAAAGTTAAATTTATCTATGTAATACCAGATTTTCAAAATCCTTCAGGTAAAACTTGGTCTATTGAGAAGAGAAAAAAACTTGTTGAATTAGCAAACAAATATGACATAGCTATTGTTGAAGACAACCCATATGGTGAGTTAAGATATGAAGGAGAATTATTCCCTGCAATTAAACACTTTGATACTGAAGGCAGAGTAATTTTCTTAGGAACATTCTCCAAGATATTCTGCCCAGGGTTGAGACTTGGTTGGATTGATGCTCATCCAGATGTACTTAGAAAATTCATATTGCTAAAACAAGGTGCTGATTTACAATCAAGCACAATATCTCAAATTGAAGTAGCTACTTTCTTAAATGAATACGATATTGATGCACATATTGAAAAAATAAAGGTAGTTTACAAGAGAAGAAGAGATTTAATGGTCGGGATTATGAAAGAAAAATTCCCTAAAGAAGTTAAATACACTATACCAGAAGGCGGATTATTCACTTGGGTAACTTTACCTGAGCATATAAACACTAGAGATTTAGCAGTAAAAGCATTGGAAAAACAAGTTGCATTTGTACCAGGTGGCTCATTCTATGCATATCCTGGGCATGAAAATGACATGAGATTAAACTATTCTGCAATGCCAGACGACTTGATAATTGAAGGAATGAACAGATTAGCAGAAGTAATAAATGAAGCATTGAAATAATAAAGTTCGGAGGATTTCCTCCGAACTTTTAGCTTTGTTTTGTTAATTCAAGTATATATATTTTAGCTTTGTAAACTTTCCAAATTAATACATTCATCGAATAAATTAATGATTTCTTGTGATTCTGTATGGGATACACAAATGACAGTCTTGCCAAGATTCAATATTTCTTTAGTTATCTTAAAAGCAAGATCTTCATTTAGTCCAGAAGTATGTTCATCTAATATAATGATATCCTTTGGATCTATAAGACATCTAGCTATTCCAATTCTTACAGCTTCTCCACCAGAAATTTTACGTTCTTTACTCAATATATCTTCAAAAGATAAATTTAACTCTAACATTTCAATTAAATTACTAATTTTATTATTTTCGTTAACCTTACCTAATAAAATATTATTTTCTACGGAATTTTCAAAGATATGTATATCTTGGGAAATATAAGATATAGTAGTATATATAGCTGATTTTTCCATATCTTCTATGTTTTTATTAAATATTAGAACTTTTCCTTTGTCTGGGGTCAATTCACCGGCAATTATTTTTAATAATGTGGACTTACCGCTTCCGCTTTTACCTTTTATTAAATAAGTTTTATTTTTCATAAACTTATAACTTACATTATTTAAAACTTTATTATTCCCATAAGAAAATTCTATATTTTCGATTTCAACAGCCACCTCAGAAGAATCAAAAATGGGGAATTTGAAATCTTTTTGTGAAAGATCAACTTCAGTTTCTCCTATAAGTCTTTTCTTAGCAACAAGACTCGACGCATAGTTATTATAAAGGGAAATCAATGCAACAACAGGTCCTGCTAAATAATTCATTAATTGTAATAATGTAATGACTTCTCCTATGGATATTATAGACCTGCTTACAAAAATTCCTCCAGTAAATAATATTACTATTTGACTAATATTGCTTATACCTTCAGAAAACACATCATTTAATATGTTCAGAAGCTTAAAAGACTCTCTTTTGTCTTCATGATCTTTAGAAATATTTTCATGAATAGACTTAATCCAGTTTATTCCATTGTATCTTATTAACTCTTTTTTTCCAGTAAGGGTATCCTCGATAAATTTTAAATAATTATCTGAAGAATTTACAAAGCTTTCTGATCTATTTTTTAATGCTTTTTGGCTAAATATAGGCACGATAAGAGGCAATGAGGAAGATATGAACGCAATTATAAAAAGCCTAATATCTATGCTTATTAAAGATATTGAAGTGAATATAAACACACTTAGAATATTAACAAAATTAAATTTATTCATCAACTGTCCACTATAATAAATATCCAAGTTTTGAGAGTAGTCAACTAAATCAAATTTATCTCTGTTGTTTGTAAATTCGGAAAGGAATTTATTGTTTTTTATTTTATTCATTTCCTTATTAGAAATTTTAAAAGCAAGCTTGTAAGAAATCACTGGAAGTATTAATGTAAGTAAACCATAGATGAGCATTATTAAAACGTTTTTTCTGAAAATATCAAATTGAGAATTAGTGAGATTGTCTATAAGGACTCCAAATAAAATTGCGATTCTTACTAAAACAAACGAATTTATTATGTAGAATAAATATGCAACTAATTTCATTTTATTGACCTCGCTTTCATGTTTTTAGAGAGTCTTCCCTTGAAAGTTTGATGCTTTAATTAATTTACCCTTCCATTTGCCAATAATTAAAAAGATAGTGCTCATTGGTTAATTGCAAAATCTATTGAATTTTTAATTTTGTATTTTGCAACTACATAATTAGCAGGCAACGATATAGAAAACAAATATTAATTACAGTATAATACTTTTCGTGACTAAAATCCATAAATTTGTAAGATTAACTTTTATGGTTGGCTATGCTTATTGATTGATAAGGGTGGAATTTAGATTTTCAATTGAATAAATTGAAGAACATTCCTGACACTTGTGTTTTAAAACAGTTGAATAGTTGAAGGTAATATAATATGATAAACATGAAGAAAGTGTAAGCTATCTAGCAGTTGATGTGATTGGAGGTGACACCATTTATTGTTCCAACCATAAACCATAAGAAGTTTGGTTTAAGTCATACCCTATGAATAGGAAAATTTTGATAGTCCCGCGTTATAAAGCAGAGCCAGATAAAGTATTTATAGACTCTGTTTAATTTTTTGTAAATTGCTATCCGTAGGGACAAAATAACAAGCTTATTTTACAACAGAAGCGTTAAATGTCAATTTGTAAATTTAGTTATAAAAGCTCTTACGTTTATTACCATAAGAGCTTTTTTTCTTATTCAAACTTATAAAATATTAAGTTTATTTTGGAAGTTTTATTGTGATTGTAGTACCTTTACCGACTTCACTTTCCAATGTAATAGAACCATTGTGATATTCGACAATGTGTTTAACAATCGAAAGCCCTAGGCCAGAGCCTTCAATTTTTTTAGATCTTGACTTGTCTATTCTATAAAATCTTTCAAATATCCTGTCTTGTTCTTCTTGAGGTATCCCTATTCCAGTATCTTTTACAGAAATTAATCCATTATTTTCTTCATTTTTAACTGAAACTAAAACATTTCCATTTTCCACATTGTATTTTATAGCGTTGTCAATGAGGTTATACACCAAATCTTCGGTCATTCTCTTATTTGCCTTAACATGGGTTATTTCTCCATCAACTTCTAAATTTACTTTGTGAGATGCAGCTTGAGGCTTTAATTTGTGTACAACATCTTTTATGGTCTCATATAGGTCGATTTCTTCATATGTCTTTTCAACTGACTCGTCTTCTAGCTTAGAAAGGTTCAAAATGGATTCTATTAATGTAAGCAACCTCGTACCTTCTTTTTGTATTATACCAGCAAATTTTTTAACTTCTTCTCCTTCAGCCATTCCGTTTGAAATCATTTCAGCATATCCGTTTATTGAAGTCAGAGGAGTTTTAAGCTCATGGGAAACATTTGCAGTAAATTCTCTTCTTACTTTTTCAGCTTCTTTTAAGTTGTTCATGACAATCTCGATTTGCTTCTTTTGTCTATTTATTGTTTCGACAAATGGTTTGATTTCAGGGTAAATTTCCACATCTTCAACTTCTTCTCCTGATAAAATGCTTTCAATGTTATCAGCTGCATTTTTAATAGGAGAAAGTACTATTTTAGATATTTTCGTAGATAACATATATAAGACCACAAGTATTAAAACTAATATGGCTACCATTGGAGGTAGACTCGCTGTAAAGATTTCACCAAAGGTTAAATCATAATTCTCTATATTTGAAAAATATTCATAAAACAATACATCAAGTACAAGTGTTGAGACCACCAATGTTGCTATTACAATTATTGTAAGGTACTTAAATATTCTCTTTTCCATAACTAACCTCCGAATTTATAGCCCACGCCTCTTACTGTTTGTATACTTTCTCCTGCTTCTCCCAATTTCATACGTAATGTCCTTATATGCACATCGACAGTTCGAGTTTCTCCTTCAAAATCAAAGCCCCAAACTTCATTCATGATTTGATCTCTAGATAAAACAATATTCATGTTCTTCATTAGATAATACAGTAAATCAAACTCTTTTAGAGTTAAATATACTTCTTTATCATTTACCCTTACTTCATGTTTTTCAACATCTAAAGTTAGATTACCACTTTTTAACACAGAATCTTTATTTAAGCCTGTATATCTCCTCAATACGGCTTTCACACGGGATATGAGTTCCATTACACCGAAAGGTTTTTCAATGTAATCATCTGCACCCATATCCAATGCCTTTACTTTATCATACTCGCTTGTCTTTGATGTAAGCATGATAACCGGAATTTCTTTAGTGGACGCCATAGTCCTAATTTTCTTGAGAATTGTATACCCATCTTCTCCCGGAAGCATTATATCTAATATATACAAATCAGGAGGTTTTTGTTCAAAAACCTCTTTTCCGCTTTCATAGCCAACTACTTCATAGCCTTCTTTTTTTAGGGCATATGTAACCAATTCTCTTATCCCTTCATCATCTTCCACTATATAAATTAAGTTCAAATAAATCAACTCCAACTAAAATGTTCGCCAGTTATAGCGTAATAAACCCATTCAGCAATGTTTTGTGCATGATCTCCTATTCTTTCGAAATACTTTGCAATTAAAATAAAATCAACTGATTGTTCACTTGAATACTTTTGATCCCTTATATATTCTATAAGTTCATTCTTTACCATATCAAATAATTTATCCACTTTATCATCATAGTAAATTATCTCTACTGCTTTATCTACATCTCGGTTTACAAATGCGTTTATGGATTCTCTAACCATATAGATAGTTTCTTCAGCCATTTGAGGTATATCAATTAATTCTTTAAAGTATTTTTCATTTGCCATTCGAATAGTTAGTTCAGATATATCAGCAGCCTGATCTCCTATTCTTTCCATATCTGTTATCATTTTTAATGCTGATGATATAAGCCTTAAATCTCTTGCGACGGGCTGTTGTTGAAGGATTAATTTCAAACATAAATCTTCTATATCTCTTTCTTTGTCGTTTACTTCTTTATCACCATTTGCAACTCTGGTAGCGAGTTCTACATCTTGATTTACAAGTGCAGATACAGCTGCCTCAATTCTGCTTTCTATTAAATTTCCCATTTCAATTAGTTCTTCATTTAATCTTTCGAGTTCTTGGTCAAATTTACTCCTCATAATTATCATCCCTTTTTATGATTTATACCACTATTATAATTGAAAAAAACCATACTTACCAAAATTTTTGATAAAAATGAGGTAAAATTAATGTAAAAATTGATATTATCATAGAATAACTACGTAATGCGACAACTTACTTGAAAAACACCGAAGGTGGTGGTAAAGTAAAAGTACTTTATGAAAAAAATAAAATTAGTTGTTCAGGCAATTAAAGCATCGTTTTTTCAATTAATGCTAGAATTTATATTTCAGAAAATTCTGTACATTATAAATTAATAATGAAGGTAATAAGTAATGTAAAAAAAGTTTACTCGTCAATGCTGAATTGCTTAGCTGAAACTGGCATAAGATTCTCCTTTCTGTTTTGAGTTATACACAACTTTATATTATGAATATACCCAAAAAGGGAGGAATCTATCCATTTCAATACATAAAGAGGCAGTAAATATGCGAGTTGTAGAGTTCTGCAACGAACTAATTATTATAAATGGAAGGAGGACTGATTGTAATAGTGACTGCACAAGCTGAAATTTTACATGAAAAAGAAAATATAAAACTTTTAAGTGCTGAGATTTATATTGAAGATTATTTAGATCAAGATGATAAGGTTTATTTAGATAAGTTAACAAAAGTTTTTGATGAATTCTCATTAAATAGCTCAGGTGTTTTAAAAGTTGATAAATCATTAAGTGAAATACAAGAAAAAGCTGGGTTTACAGATGTAGAGATGGAAAGGTTTAATGAAATCCTAATATTTAGTAAAAACAATCCTAGTGTTGCTAATGAACGTAAGATAAGTGAAGCGATATCAAAAGATATTACTAAAACTGGAAATACAATAGAACCACAAGTGTTTGTTGAAGATTGGAAAATCTATTTTACACTTGAAGAAGTACAAACTTATTTCCTTGCAGCTGCTCAAATTGGACCTGCTGCAATAGTAGCAGCGTTAGCAGGTTTAGGAACAGCTATTGGGGGTCCCGTTGGAACAGCTATAGGTACGATTGTTGGATATGTAAGTGGAGCAGGATTTGCTTATCTTGTAATGAGAGCTGTAATGTTACAAAAAGGTGTTTATATTGGGCTAGAATGGGATGGACTATTCCCAGTATATGTTGATGGTACTTGGTGATGATAATGTCTATAAATAATAAAATATTTCAGCCAATTACAATCTATACAGCTCTGATGATAAGTTTTTATTTATTTATAAACTCACCATTATTTTCAAAAATAGTGTTAGTTTTAATATTTATATCTGCTTTATTTATGGCAATAAACACTTTTAAAGAAAAAAATTCATCACAGCGAGTTAAAAACACCTTATTTGAATTAATGTATTGTGTATTAGTTTATATAACAATGAAATACGGCTCTAGATATATTGGAAATGTTTATAGTTCATTATTAGTAGTTATTGAATATCTTATATATATAAATATAGTTAATCCCAAATTAATGAATAGACAAATATTTACTAGTATAAAAAAATAGGTTCATTATTGAATGTTGAGAGGTAAGCGTAAAATAACCCACACCTTTTAAAGATATGGGCTGTATTATATACTATTCTTTGTTAGGAATTTTGCAATTTAGAGGAATTGAATCTGACCAAGGAAGTAGTTGATCCAATTCTTCCATATTATTTAGGTCTATATTAGGTAATTTTTCAAATAGATATTTTAAATAATAAAATGGGTTTAGATTATTAGCCTTTCTTGGGAAAGGATCTAGATTAAAGTTTTCTATTTTTTCTTTCATTTAAGATAAAAAAATGAAATCAAAAAAACAAACACTAAAATAAACCATGAAGTGATTCCTAAGATGGATGCCCTATTTGAAGGTCATAAACAAAATGCTGATAAATGAGATAGAATTGGAAAAGAGGTATCTAAACATAAGTAAATAATACTTAGAAGAATAAAATAAGAAAAGAAGGAATCCAAAGGAGAAATTTGGTGGAGTTTTTTATTGCATAAAATAAAGGTTTGGTGACTAGCTTGTGAATTTTTAAAAAAATATAAGTAAGGGTCAAACTTAGCCAAATCAAAAGCCTGTTTTCTTAGTGTAAAATAATTGTTGGACAAAGAACATAAAAATATAGAGAATAATTCTCCTTTTGATATAATGTAATTGCAAAACCACAATAAAGAAAGGAGAATATTCTCTATGAATAATATTATACAATTAATAGCTGAAAAAGTTAAGTACGAAATTGAAATTAATTTATGTATATGATGATATAGTTAATTGTAAGGTTAAATTAGACCCCTAAATTTGTAAGACTAAATTAGACTGTTTTTGAAAAGGGGGTCTAATTTACTTTTACAATTAACTCCTCATAATTGACACTATCCTTTCTCTAACAATTAATTTACACTATATGAATAGTGTGATACAATAAAGACAGTTATAAATATTAAGAAAGAGGGGATTAAATGTGAAAAAAAGTATTGTTTTAGGGATTATGTTTACTTTATTGGTTGGAATTTTTGTTTTCCATACTCCTAATGAATCTAACGCTAATGAAATATTTACTCATTCTGAAAGTAATTTAAAGAAAGTAATTCAAAAGTACTTTGATATGGAAAAAGTACAATATACTCTAGAGGGGGATATAAATACTTTAAATTTTGACGAAGTAATTAATCCTAAAGACAAAGAACTTAAAGATTATCTTGTCAAAAAGAATATCCTTATGCAAAATCGTAGAAAAGCTAATGGTAACAAAATTAAAATCATAGATAGAAAATTAACATATAATGATATAGAGTACATTGACAATAATGCTATTGCTAAATTAAATGTGACTGATGTACTTCAATATAGTAATCTAACTGATCCTACATTTATCAGTACAAATTATGAAATAACGCTTGAAAAAAATAAAGATAACAAATACGTTATTACTAACATCGTAAGTGATGATGTTATTGATTTATATATTAAAGGTAAAGTAGATATTGATGAAGCAATAGAAAATGATTTAAAAGAAATTCAAAAAGAAAAAGAAATAAATAATAGTTATAGTAAAGATTTAGCTAATTTTGGAGTTTCAGAAGATATATCTACTTTATCTGTAAATGCATCTCTTAATCGAACAAATATGTATAATTATGCTCAAGCAAATTGGAATAAGAGGCCTTCTAATTGGGGTAATTTTGATGGTATGGGAGGAGATTGTACTAATTTTATTTCTCAAATAATTTATGCTGGTGGAGCGCCAATGGATAATACTGGTAGTTATCAGTGGTATTATTATGGTTACTCTGATAGAGCTCCTTCTTGGACATCAGTAAGATTTTTGTATGAGTATCTTATTGGAAATACAGGAGTGGGACCTCAAGGTTATCGTGCGAGCACTAACGATATGTTATATAATATGCACCGTGGTGATATCATTCAGATAGATTTTGATTCTGATGGTACTTACGATCATTCAACAAGTATAGTTAATTATCAAATAGGTACACTTAATAATACTACTGTAGCTGCACATACTAACGATGTTTTTAATAGACCTATCTCTGATTATCCAGGCACTAAAAGATGGATTGTCTTAACAGGGTATATGAGATAAATTATGAGATTAAAAAACAGTATACTCTTAATATTTTTAATTCTTGTGTTGATATTTTTTGCAGTATTTAACAATCGGGAAAATATTTCGGAAGACCAGATAGAAAAAATTACATTGGAGTACTTAGAATCGCTTAAATATCACGATATAGAAATGCATAATAGTATAGTTGGCGATAATCTTAAAATTGATGTTGAAAAAGATGATCCCAAATATCAAACATTTTATGCTAAAATTATTGATTGTCAGTTAGAAGATATAGATTTTTCTAGTAAAAAGAGTGAAAATGACTTATTAGTTGTTCCAATTACTTATATATTAGAGCTTAGTGAAGACTTTATTCCAATAGGTACACTTGAGCCAGGTACTAATAAAATTACAGAATTATTTACTTTTGAAAAAGATGCTGATAATAATATTAGAATAGTCAAACGAGAACCATTTTATTAAATTTAAATTAGATTTACAAAAATAGTAGCTTGAAAAAGGAGGACACTGAAAAACATAAAGTGTTTTCTAGATTTAAAATCTAAGAAATAAAATTAGAACGAACTAGTAATATTTTCCTCACTAGTTCGTTTTCTGTTATAATATTGTATTAGTTAAAGCATAATAAATTATACTACTAAATGCATTATTTTCATAAAATAAGCTATATCATGTATTCCTTAGAAACAATAAACTAAAATCGGGGTGTTACTATGTATGAACAAAAATAATACAAAATAAACATTGATTTAGTGTACAGGCAAGAAGATAAAAATTATTTCTCATTGTCTAAGATTGAGATTTATCAACTAAATGAGATTAGTCATAGAAACCTAAAAAACTTTGACGATGAGTCATTTTTATATGATGAGTTTTTTCAATATCTGCAAGAACTGAAAATCGATAAGCAGGATATAGAATTATGATTTTAGGTAGTGATTCTTTAAAACAAAGAAGGTACATGACTTTATCAGCTTTTTTCCCACGGCAAGCATTGATTAATGCTGTTTTAGTTATGTTTTATTTAAAACACTTAAATTTAACATTATCACAATATCTATATCTTGACAGTTTATTATTTATAACTGTTGCAATAACAGAAATACCTAGTGGATTTATATCAGACTATTTTGGAAGAAAGAGAGTATTAATTTTATCAAAGTTTTTAGTACTATTTTCAATGGTAATTTTGCTTTTATCAAATGGATTTAAAGGGGGCTTAATTAGTATTATCTTTTTGGCGATTGGGATGTCATTAGGGTCTGGAAACGAAGAATCAATTTTATATGAGTACTTTATAACATATGTACAATAGACAATTATAGAATTATAAATTCTAATAGAAAAAGATAATTAAAGACAGTAAATATGTACTCGATCATTATCACCTAAGTAAGTATGTAAAAACAATAACAGCACATCTAGGAAGGCTTGACAATCCAATATGTATAGAAGAAGCCCTATGGGAATATATGAAAGCAGGGAATAAAAAAGCACAATAGAAATAATAAATTTGGCAATAGATGTAACACCAATGGGAAGTAAAAAAGAAAGTATGATAAAAGCTAAAATATATATATTAAATAATTGGGAAGGAATCCAAAAATTATTTGGAGAAGAAAAATATAGATGTAGTACAGAAGGCCATATCAGCCATATACTATCAGACAGATTAAGTTCAAGACCAATGGGATGGAGTGTAATAGGGCAGATGGCTTAAAGATATGCTTAGAAGTTCAAGTTTTTAAAGTTTAATGTGATTTAAAATACAATATAAACAAGTACAAAATAGCCTATTATCTTAGGTTTATTAAGGTAAAAAGTAAAATTAAAATTACAAATTATTACAATATATGATTATGGAGTTATTATTCTAAATATTATTTAGAAAATTATTATTAATTGTTTTCCAACAATTAATTGACACTATCATAAGCAAAAAATTATTTGCAGTAAAATATGTGTTGTGATATACTATGTAAGTGTTCCTTGCTCTATTATATTGATAGAGCCGATAGTCCATAGGGAGGTGAAAAAATGAGAAAGTATGAAATGATGTTAATCTTTTACCCTGATTATGCAGAAGAAAAAAGAAATGCTGTCATGGATAGACTAAAAGGTATCATCGAAACAGATGGTAAAGTTGAAACTATTGATGAATGGGGTTTAAGAAAGCTTGCATACCTTATCAATGATTATGCTGAAGGGTACTATGTATTAGTAAACTTTGAAGCTGGTCCAGACATTGCTAAGGAATTAGACAGGGTTTCTAAGATTTCAGAAGGCATTATGAGACATATGATAACTAAAATTGAAGAGTAAACCAAGGGATGGTGAAATACATGAATAATGTTGTATTGATTGGTAGGCTTACAAGAGATCCAGAGTTGAGATATATACCTAATACTGGCACTGCAGTTTCTACATTTACATTAGCTGTTGACAAAGGACTTTCGAGAGAAAAAAAGAGTGAAATGGAATTAAAAAATCAACCAACTGCTGACTTTATTAACATAGTCGTATGGGGAAAAGTTGCTGAAAACTGCGCTAATTTCCTTACAAAAGGGAAATTGGTTGGCGTTTCAGGAAGAATTCAAACTAGAAACTATGAAGCAAAAGACGGTACTAAGAGATATATCACTGAAGTAGTCGCTAATAGCGTTGAATTTTTAGAGTGGGGAGACAACACAAACAAACCAAACACTCATTTAAATGATGATGACGACTTTTTTAATGGAATTGATGGATTTCATCCTGCCGACAATGACGACATCCCATTTTAGTCAAAGGAGGGGAAAAGATGCAAAGAAGATATAAACCAAGAAAAAAAGTTTGCGCTTTTTGTGCTGATAAATCATCACATATAGATTATAAAGATGTCAACAAACTAAAAAAATATGTTACTGAAAGAGGTAAGATATTACCAAGAAGAATTTCAGGTAACTGTGCAAAGCATCAAAGAGAACTTACAATTGCTATAAAAAGAGCAAGACAAGTTGCTTTACTGCCATATACACAAGACTAAGAGAGGGAAAGCCTCTCTTTTTTTATAATTGAATTATGCTTTTAATTATTCTACTAATATAATATAATCAATAAGTAGTACATAAAATTTGGGGTGAATACTTTGAACAATGAGACACAGAAAAAAATAAACATAGAATTAATGCTAGAGATAATAATAATTTTACTCATTGGCATGTTTTCGAGATTTACATTTGGGAGTTTGATGTTTTTAATACCAGCTGTGGTTTGCGTTTTTTCTATTAAATACAGTTTTAAAGAATCGGTGATATCTCTTGCTGTGGCTTTATTGGTTCTAATTTTAATCGATAGGTTTTATGGAATGATGACATTGATTCAGATATTTCCTCTTTCTTTGGTTTTTAGCTATATGGTAAAACAAAGAAAAAAACCTAGAGATGTAGTCTTGGTATCTGCGCTCATTCTGTTTTTGTGCCTTTTGATTTCTTTAAGTGCGCTGACTGCTGGAAGCGAGTTGGATTTTACTCACCAATTAAAACAGTTTTTAGACAATCAATTGAAAACACAGATTGATATTTTAGAAAATACAAATTTAGATAAAGATTTCATAGAAAACTTTAAGGTTTCCCAAGCAAACATCAACAACTACATACTTCAGATACTTCCTAGCATATTGATTGTATATTCGGTTGTTATTGGGTATATAAACTACAATATTTCTAAATACACCTTGAGAAAATTAGGATTAGGAATTCGAGAAATTGCCCCATTTAGTAAATTCAGCGTACCATCAAATTTTGGAATAGGAGTATTTACTGTATTAATATTCATGCTCATTCTAAGGAATTTTGATGCTGTAATATACGAGGCTTTATTTATAAATTTGATGGCTGTCTTAGGTCTTATCTTCATGTTGCAAGGCCTTAGCGTAGTGGATTATTTTTTAAAGAAGAGAAATATGAAGACTTTTTTAAGGATAATTTTAATGATATTGATTGTAATAATCACACCGTTGCTTACGCCAGTTACTATTTTAGGCTGCATTGACATGGTCTTTGACTTGCGAAAGCTAAGGAAGCCTAGGAAGTCATAGGAGGTATTTTATGAAAGACAAATTTTTTTCTTGGAGAGACATATACATCTATATATTGGTATCTTTAGGATTTATGATAATCATGTTGTTTTACCAACCTATAATAAGCTTTATCATGGCTTTGATTATCGGATATCTAGTATACTACAGTTTTAAGTTGGTTGAAGATAAAAATCTCATGTTTAGAAGAGCTATTGAAGAACTATCAGATACTTTTGATTCCGCTACAAAACATGCGATATTCAACATGCCATTTCCTATGATTTTTGTAGATGAATTAGGGAAAATCACATGGTATAACACGCCATTTTTAAATTTGTCACAGGAAGAAGATTTGTTAAATAAGCCCCTAACTGACTTGGTACCACTATTTAATATAAACTTAGTGAAAACTGCAAAAGAAAATGAGCCAGTAGATATAGAATTTAAAAACAGATATTACAAAGTGTTTCCAAATTTTTTGGAAGATAAAAGGCAAAATGAAAAAGAAAATTTGACTATATTATATTGGGTGGATAATACTGATTTTGTAGAGTTATCTAGATCATATAAAAATGAAAGACCAATAATAATTTTGGCTTTTATTGACAATTACGACGACATAAAAAACTCAACTCCTGATACACACAGACCTATCTTGATGGCTGAAATTGATAGGATGGTCAATGAGTACTTCACTGAAAACAATGCACTAGTGAGGAAATATGAAAGTGATAAATATATGATTATCATAAATCAAGTGGACTTTGAGAGAATTAAACAAAGAAGATTTGACTTATTAGATCAAATAAGGGATTTAAAAATGGGAAATACAATTCCGATTACTCTTAGCATCGGTGCTAGTCAAAAGCATGAGAGTCTAATAGAGTCGTATAAAGACGCTAGGGCATCCATTGATGTAGCTTTAGGTAGAGGTGGAGATCAAGCAGTAGTCAATACTGGAAGCGGATTTGAATTCTTTGGCGGCAAATCTAAAGCTGTGGAAAAGAGAAACAAAGTAAAGGCCAGAGTAATGGCAGATGCTTTAAAACAGCTCATAACTCAAAGCGACAAAGTCTTTATAATGGGTCATAAAAATCCAGATATGGACGCTTTAGGTTCTGCTTTTGGAACTTTAAGAGCAGTAGTTGAAAATAAAAAAGAAGGTTATATAATATTCAATGAAGAAAATCCTTCTATAAAAAATATGATGGCTTTGATGCAGAGTGAAAGCCCAGAGCTTAAGGAAAAATTAATTTCCACGCAAAGAGCTTTAGATATGATTGGCGAAAATGATTTGCTGATAAATGTAGACAATCACAAACCTAGCTTGGCAGAATCTAAAGAAATTATAGATTCGATATCAAAGATTGTAGTAATTGACCATCATAGAAGAGGCGCTGAGTTCATGGATGACTCTATGCTAGTTTATATCGAACCTTACGCATCGAGTACATCGGAGTTGATCACTGAGATAATCTCTTACATGGGGTATGAAAATAAAATAACAAAATTTGAAGCAGAGGCTCTTTTAGCAGGAATCACAGTAGACACTAAAAACTTTACTTTTCAAACAGGAGTTAGAACATTTGAGGCTGCTTCTATACTAAAGAGAGCAGGAGCAGATACTTTGGTAGTAAAACAGCTCTTTAGAGACGACTTCAACACATTTATAAACAAAGCGGAAGTCATAAGAACTGCAAAACTAGTTCACAATTCAATCGCTATTGGGAGACTTGAAAAAACCATGGATGATTCAATATTGATAGCTGCACAAGCAGCGAATGAGCTTTTAAATATTAACAATGTAGAGGCTTCGTTTGTACTGTGCAGACTAAAAGACAGCATTCATATATCAGGCAGGAGCTTAGGGAATATAAGCGTTCAACTTATATTAGAAAAACTAGGTGGTGGAGGACACTTGACAAGTGCAGGCACTCAACTTTATGATGTATCAATGGAAGAAGCAGAAAAAACGCTAATAGAAACTATAGATAAATACTTACAAGAGGGTGAATGATAAATGAAGGTAATTTTGTTACAAGATGTAAAAGGATTAGGCAAAGCTGGAGATTTAGTTAATTCTAAAGATGGATATGCCAGAAATTTTCTCTTTCCTAAAAATTTAGCTATTGAAGCAAACGAAGAAAATTTAAAGAAATGGGAAGAAAGAAAAAAAGAAGAGGCAAAAAAGATTCAACAAGAAATTGAAGCAGCAAATGAGTTAAAGGAAAAATTAGAAAACTTGACTGTTACACTAAAAGTGAAAACAGGAAGTCAAGGAAGGCTATTTGGCTCGATCACAGCATTGGATGTTGCCAACAACTTAAAAGAACAATATGGAATAGATATAGATAAAAGAAAAATCGAATTGAAGGAAAATATAAAATCATTAGGGAATTTTGAAGCAGAAGTTAAGCTATATCAAGATATAACTGCAAAATTGAAAATCAATGTAGTTGCACTGTAGAGGTGGTAAACTTTGGATACAACACTTGGAAGAATTCCTCCCAATAACACTGAAGCTGAGGAATCAGTTATAGGTGCTATGCTCTTAGACAAAGAGGCGGTAAATACAGCACTAGAGATATTAAAAGCAGAAGACTTTTATAAGGAAGTAAATCAAGAGATTTTTAAAGCGATTATTTCACTATACAATAGAAACGAACCAGTAGATTTAGTGACTCTATCTGAAGAACTCAGGAAAAGACAAACTCTAGAAAGTGTTGGTGGGATTTCTTACCTCGCAGATCTATCTATTTCTGTTGTTTCAGCTGCAAATACAAAGTATTATTGCGAAATAGTAAAAGAAAAATCAATACTTAGAAGGCTCATTAAATCAAGTGATGAGATAATGAGTCTTGCATACCAAGACAACAAGGAAGTAAATCTCATATTAGAAAAAGCGGAAAAGGATATATTTGACATTACTCAAGGAGTACACAACAAAGGGTTTTACCCAATAAATGATGTACTGCTTAGGAGTTTTTCGCAGATAGAAGAAAGAGCAGCTAAAAAAGGAGAATTGACAGGACTTACTACAGGATTTGTCGATATTGATTTAAAGCTATCCGGACTTCAAAGATCAGATCTGATTCTGCTTGCTGCCAGACCATCTATGGGTAAAACCGCTTTGGGTATAAATATTGCTACAAATGCAGCTATAAAAGGAGGGGCAAATGTAGCCATATTTTCGCTAGAGATGTCTAAAGAGCAGCTTGCTCAAAGAATAATAAGTTCTACGGCCCATGTGGACTTGCAGAAAATCATCAGTGGAAATTTGTCTGATGACGAGTGGATACAGGTAGTAAATTCCATGGCTCCACTTTCCAAGATGAACATATTTATTGACGATACCGCAGGAATATCGCTTATGGAAATGAAAGCTAAATGCAGGAGAATGAAAGTCGAAAGAGGGCTCGACTTGGTTGTGATTGACTATTTGCAGCTAGTTGAAATGGACTCTAGGTCAGAAAACAGGCAACAAGAAATTTCGGCGATATCTAGAGGATTAAAGGCAATTGCAAAGGAGATGGAGTGCCCGGTGCTAGCTTTATCTCAGCTGTCAAGAGCGCCTGAGTTAAGAGCAGACCATAGGCCGATACTTTCAGACTTGAGAGAATCTGGAGCTATAGAGCAGGATGCCGATGTTGTACTATTCTTATATAGAGATGACTATTACAATGAGGATTCAGAGAAGAAAAATATTGGGGAAGTAATCATAGCAAAACATAGAAATGGACCTACCGGGAAAGTTGAACTAGCATTCAAGAAGGAATATACGAAGTTTTTAAATCTAGAAAAGTATATGGATGGCCAATAAAAGCAGCAATTATTTGTGACTTATTAAAGGCTTCGAGGGCAACTTCGGAGCTTTTTTGGAGGTTAATATGAAGCTTAAAGGCAAAAGGATAACCATTGAGGATTTAAAGCTAGAAGATGTATATGAAATGGTGAGTTGGGGAAAGCATGAAAATGTGCTCTTGGATGATTACAACTTCCCGTTTACAACTGATTCGGATATTAAAAGATGGTACAACATAAAAACAAAGCCATTTCGAAATCACTATTACAGTGTAAGAAATGAAAATGGAATTTTAATTGGGTATTTCGGAATAAAGGATAAAAGATTTATATTAAGAAGTGCCTACCTTGGGATAGTATTTGATCCAAACTATTTAGACAAGGGGTATGGTACAGAGACATTTATGACATTTCTTCCTTATTATTTTAGAAATATGAAAATGCTAGCCCTCTATTTAGAGGTTGCAGAATTTAACGATAGGGCTTATCATCTATATCAAAAGATGGGCTTTCAAAAAATCGCATATTATCTAGATATATTTCCTAATCAGAATTTGGATATTAGAAATCCATATTTCGTAGAAAAAAGAGATGCCTTTGTAATAGAAGATGGTATAATATATCAACAGATATACAGGATGAAGTTGACTAGACGCAGGTTTTTTAGTCTGTTTAAGGATGGGGAGAAAAATGGATTTTACACTTGAAACGACTGACATGGACTTAGGGGACACTCCTATAGAAAATATATTTTTAAATGATTTCATGCCAATGGCAAATGGAACATATGTAAAAGTTTATCTATTGGGATATAAATACGCACACGATAGAGATTTAAATATAGAGGTAAACAATAAAACCATTGCAAAGCATTTGGACATACCATTAGAAGATGTATTGGGAGCTTGGGATTTTTGGGAGAGCAAAGGAATAATTAAAAAAGAAGGCGAAGGTGTAAATTATAAAGTTACATTTTTAAATTTAAAACAGCTCTACATCAAAAATAATTTCAATAAAAACAAGAAAGAAAAAGAAGAAAATGTATTAGAAAAGGAAGTCATCGAAGCAAATCAAATACCTTCCATAAACACCATGTTTACAAACATAGACTACTTAATGAGAAGAGGCTTACAGCCAACAGAGAAAATGGAGATATTAAGGTGGATTAAAGAATACAATATGAATCCAGATGTCATCGAGAAAGCTTTTAATTACTCATGTGAAATCAAGGGGAAGAGAAGCGTAAAATATGTAGAAGGCATCGTCAGAAATTGGTATGACTTAGGACTTACTAATATTGATTCGGTAATTGATTACTTCAAGAACGAAGATGAAAAATACTACAGATATCAAAAGGTCATGAAAGCATTGGGACTTTCGCACAAAGGAGTAAATGTAGGAGATTTTAAACTAATCAACAAATGGTTTGATGATTACGGCTATTCGCTAGAAATTGTATTAAAGGGATGCGAAAAAGCTAGCAATATTATGTACCCTACTGTAAAATACATAGATGGAGTGATCAGCGACTGGCATAAGAAAGGGTTTAAAACAGTTGAAGAAATTGAACAACTCGATAAAAAAGAAGTTAAAGCAAAAGTAAAGACAAACTCTGAAAATAAGAACAAAGCAACTAAAAATAGATTCCACAATTTTGAACAGAGGAGCAATAATTACACAAAAGAAGAGCTAGAAGAGATATTTAGGAAGAAAAGAGAGAGCTATATAAAAAATACAAAAGGTGATGTAAATGGCTAATCCCCTGTTTAAAGAAATTGAAGAGGAATTTGAAAGAAAGAGAGATAAAAATAGAAGGCTGCTCATAAGCAGGCAAAACAATGTCTATAAAATGATGCCAAAGATAAAAGAAATAGATGAAAAAATAAAACTAACATCTTTGAAAATGGCAAAAGAAATTTTATTAAACCCTGATGACAATGAAAGAATAGTCAACGAGGCAAAGAAAGAAATTGATAAGCTGAAGATGGAAAAAGCCTATTTATTAAGCGAGGCAAATATACCGATAGATTATTTAGAGTTGAAATACGACTGTGATAAATGCAAGGACACTGGATACCTTGAAGACGGTAGCAAATGCCATTGTTTGACACAAGCTCTTATAAACAGAGCATATAAGATGTCAAATCTAGAAGCTATATTGGAAAAAGAAAACTTTAAGCACTTTGATATCAATGTATTTAGCAATGAACCATTTGAAAACGAAAGCCTTACTCCGAGAGAAAATATGCTTGACATATTGAGTATAGCTGAGAATTTTGTAGCTGATTTTGACAAGCCAAATACATTTAATCTCTTGTTTTATGGCACAACAGGGCTTGGCAAGACATATCTATGCAGTTGTATTGCTAAAGCACTCTTAGATAAAAATAAAATAGTGATATATCAAACAGCCTTCACAATATTGGAACTATTGAGCAATAGGAGGTTTCGAGCTGAAACGAGTGAAATGAGCGATTACGAGTATAACCTGCTCTTTGAATGCGATCTATTGATAATAGATGATTTGGGCACAGAAATGACAAATACTTTCACAAATGCTGAAATTTTCAACATTGTAAATACCAGAATATTGAAGAATAAAAAAACTATAATATCGACAAATCTAACACCAAATGAACTTTCAAAAGTGTATACAGATAGAGTTTTTTCAAGAATTTCAGATAAGTTTTTACCACTTAAATTCTATGGAAAAGATTTAAGATGGGAATAAATTGAAAGGGGAAAGAGATGGCGAATAGAGGCTCTTCAGTAGAAAATTATTTTGTTAAAGTTTTAAATGGAATGGCTCATGGGCTTTTTGCATCATTATTAATTGGGCTTATTATAAAGCAAATAGGGACATATGCGGGTATTCCACAACTAGTGGTTTTTGGGAATATTGCGCAGAAACTTATGGGACCTGCAATAGGAGTAGGAGTGGCATATAGTGTAGGAGCTCCTCCGCTTGGAGTTTTTGCGGCAGCTGTCACAGGTGCGATTGGCGCTAATTCAATCATCTTTGATGGAGCCACTGCAATCATTCAAACAGGGGAACCTGTAGGAGCATTTGTTGCAGCTTTAGTTGGTGCGGAAATTTCTAAATTGGTTGGAGGAAAAACTAAATTCGACATAATACTCGTACCGCTGACATCAATAGTTGTTGGCGGAATGACTGGCTATTACATAAGCCCATATATCGCAGCTATGATGAATGGACTAGGCGCATTTATAAATAGACTCACTGAGCTACATCCAATTCCAATGGGAATAACTGTTTCGGTTGTAATGGGAATTATACTAACACTTCCAATAAGCTCTGCAGCGCTTGCAATGGCACTGAATTTATCAGGATTAGCAGCAGGAGCAGCAACTGTAGGATGCGCTGCGAATATGATTGGCTTTGCAGTAGCATCTTATAGAGAAAATAAAATGGGAGGGCTTATAGCCCAAGGTTTAGGGACATCGATGTTACAAATCCCTAACATAATAAGAAATCCACGCATCTGGATACCCGCAATTGTTGCATCTGCGATATTAGGACCTATTTCCACTGCGGTGTTGAAACTTGAAAGCAGTGCAATAGGAGCTGGCATGGGAACAAGTGGTTTAGTCGGACAAATAGCAATGATAGAAACTATGGGTGCCTCAACTTATGTAATCACTTCGATCATTCTTATGCATTTCATACTTCCTGGTATCATAGCCTTCGTGGTATCCGAGTGGATGAGAAAAAAAAGGTGGATTAAAAAAGGAGACATGCAACTTTAGAGGAGGAAAAACATGGACAAAAGACCCATTGGGGTGATAGACTCTGGGATTGGCGGTTTAACCGTAATAGATTCCATACAAAAAATACTGCCAAATGAAGATATAATTTACTTTGGGGACAATATAAACGTACCTTATGGAAATAGAGAAGAGAAAGAAATTTATGATTTAACAATGAAGATGCTGAAATTTTTAGAGAAGAAGGATGTAAAATTAGTAGCTATTGCCTGCAACACTATTTCAGCTATATCAAAAGAATTTGAAGGGAAATTGAGTTACCCTATAATAGATATAGTGGAACCCACGATTGAACATATAATAAAGAGTGGCATTGGGAAAATAGCTATATTTGGAACAGAATTCACAATAAATAAAAAAGTTTATGAAAAAAAACTAAAAGAAAGATCTGAAAACATCGACATTGTGAGTGTAAAAAGCAGAGAATTAGCTAAACTAATAGATGAAGGAAAATTTGATTCCGATGAAACCTTTGAGTGCTTGAAAGAGAGAATTGATGCAATTAAAGAACTTGGCGATATTTATAATGTCGTTTTGGCATGCACACATTATCCAATAGTAGAGGACCTTTTCTATAAAGCAGATTCCAACCTAAATTATATAAACCCTGCGATACATGAAGCGGTTGCTATAAAACATTACTTAAAATACAATGATATGCTTAACACTGAAGGAAAAGGCAACATAAGCATATACACAACTGGAGATATAGAAATATACAAAAAAGTATTTAAGAAGTTAAATCTAAAGAAAGCTAAGAAGATGAAAAAGGTGGAATTGTAATCTATGAGATTTGTAATATTCGCCTTGACAATGATATTTTCTATGGTATAATTAAATTTAATTTAATATAGTGATGAAGGGATACAATGAGTAAGAAAACCTTGCAGAGAGTCAATGGTTGGTGTAAATTGACAGGTGGAATTATTTGTTTCCGACCCTGAACTAATTTCTATTCGAGTGAGCTTTTAGCTAACTAGGGTGGCAACGCGGGTAACTCTCGTCCCTAAGATTTGGGATTGAGAGTTTATTTTTTTATAAGGAGTGATTGTATGTTAGATATTAAAAGAATTAGAATGGATGCTGAAAATGTAAAGAAAGCTTTGGAAAAAAGAGGTGGAGATTACCCGATAGATAAAGTCTTGGAATTGGATGAAAAAAGAAGGCAGACATTAGTAGAACTTGAGAATTTAAAGAGCGAGCAAAACAAAGTTTCTAAAGAAATTCCAAGATTAAGAAAAGAAGGTAAAGACACTTCGGAAATCCTAGAGCAAATGAAGGAAATAGCTGAAAGGACAAAGTCATTAGATCAAATTGTAAAGGAATTAGACGACTCAATCAGGTATTTATTGCTAAATATACCAAACACACCACATGAATCTGTAGTAGTAGGAAAATCCGATGCAGACAATATCGAAATGAGAAGAGTAGGAGAAGTAAAAACCTTCGACTTTGAACCAAAGGCTCATTGGGATATTGGAACGGAACTTGGAATACTTGATTTTGAAAGAGCTACTAAGATCGCTGGAACTAGATTTAGCGTATTTAGAGGCGACGGAGCAAGATTAGAAAGGGCGATCACAAACTTTATGCTAGATTTGCATACGGGGAAACATGGGTACACTGAAATGGCAACTCCGTATATGGTAAACAGAGATTGTATGATAGGTACAGGTCAATTGCCTAAATTTGAAGAGGACATGTTCTATGTGCCAAGCAAAGACTTCTTCTTAGTGCCTACTGCTGAAGTGCCTTTGACAAACCTTTTGAGAAATGAAATAGTCGATGAAGAGGATTTGCCAATGTACTTAACTGCATATACTCCATGCTTTAGATTGGAAGCAGGCTCCGCTGGTAGAGATACAAGAGGACTTATAAGAAATCATCAATTTGACAAAGTTGAAATGGTTAAATTTGCACTTCCTGAAAATTCATATGATGAATTAGAAACTCTCACAAGCAACGCAGAAGATGTATTGAAATTATTAAAAATCCCATATAGAGTGGTAATGCTTTGCTCGGGAGATTTAGGTTTTTCATCAGCTAAGACATATGACATAGAGGTCTGGATGCCAAGTTACAACAGATATGTTGAAATTTCAAGTTGCAGTAACTTTGAGGACTACCAAGCAAGAAGAGCGAACATAAGGTTTAGAAGAAAAGAAAACAAGAAAGTCGAATATGTGCACACGTTAAATGGCTCTGGCCTTGCTGTAGGAAGGACTTTTGCAGCAATACTAGAAAATTACCAACAGGCAGATGGCACAGTAGTCATTCCAGAAGTCTTAAGAAAATACATGGATGGAAAAGAAGTAATCGACGGCAAATAACAATAAATAGAATAATATATTTAAGGATTCAAGCTAATAACTTGAGTCCTTTTGCATTTTATAGATAAAATTATTTCATTTATCAAAATAGTAAGAAAAAATTGTAGCATTATTAAGCCGATTAATATATAATATTATCAAACATTTGCATGATACAAAACCAATTAAACAAGGAGGGATAAAATGAAAAAGAATTTTTCTTTATTGCTAGCCGTGATATTGACACTGAGCTTAATTGCTGGATGCAGTACTGGCGGAGATGATACAAACGGTGATACTGGAACAAAAACAGACAATGTATTTATATCAATTGCCACAGGAGGAACTGGTGGAACATATTATCCTTTAGGCGGAGCAATGGCTAAGATATTTAATGAGAACATAGAAGGGGTTACTGCAAATGCTCAATCTACAGGAGCTTCAGTCGAAAATATCAATTTAGTTTCCCAAGGAGAAGCAGAGGTTGGATTTGTTCAAAATGATGTTGCTTACTATGCTTGGACTGGGACTGAAACTTTCCAAGACAAAGAAAAAGTGACAAACATAAGAGGAATGGCAATGCTTTATCCAGAAGTAATTCAAATAATTGCTACTAAAGATTCAGGCATACAATCTGTAGAAGATTTAAAGGGAAAGAAAGTTGCAGTTGGTGCACCAGGTTCGGGAACCGAGGTAAATGCAAGACAAATATTGGCTGAATATGGAATTACATACGATGATTTAGCTAAAGCGGATTATCTGTCTTTCAATGAAGCTGCAGACCAATTGAAAAACAAACAGATAGATGCAGCATTTGTAACAGCAGCTGTTCCAACATCTGCAGTTACCGAAGTAACTCAAACCGCAGACATAGTAGTAGTATCATTAGATTCTGATAAAATAGCATCATTGAAATCAAAATATCCTTTCTATACTGAAGTGACAATACCTAAAGACAGTTATAAAAATCAAACCGAGGATGTAATTGCTGCAGCGGTAATGGCCATGCTAATAGTTCCAGAAGATTTAGACGAAGAGCTGGTTTACAACATGACAAAATCAATTTTTGAGAACCGACAAGTCATAATAGACACTCACGACAGAGGAAATGACATAAAACTAGAAACAGCGCTTTTAGGTATGCCAATTGATTTACATCCAGGCGCAGAAAGATATTATGCTGAACAAGGCATTAAATAGTATAAAAGGTAAAGGCTTTTCATTAAGAAAAGTCTTTCCTCTAATCATCGCTTTTTTATTGATATTATCTCTATATTTTATTCCAGTATATGTCGTCACTGCAAGAGACTTTGAAAACAACAAAATGCTGAAGATGTGGTTACCTAGAGATGAATATTTTGAAGTTTTTTATACACATTCAGTAGAATTATCTGAAGTTAGAGAAATCTATCAAATCGATACAAAAGGCGAGAATATAATACTTAAAGAAACTCTATTTAGTTCTTACGGAGCAGGATTACCTGCAACAACAAAATATGATTTTGAAAAAACTGAAGATGGCTTTAGGATTTACAATATAAATGAAGAATTTAAAGAGGTTGTTTATAGAACAGGCGCAGTCAGGGCAAATCACAAGATATTCATAAATAATGAAGAATATGAATTTCTAGATTTTTCAAAGCCTATGCAAGCCATTAAATTCAGTGTAGAAAAAATTAGCTTTATAAGATATTTGACGGGGAGGGTAGGATGATGAGCGAGCAAAATAATATCAACAAGGATCAAGACTTAAATGTGGATAAATTATTAGAATCATACGATAAAGAAACTTCTAAGCTAAGAAAACTAAAGGGCAATGTAAACAACATAGCAAGGGTTATAGCGATAGCGATGTCTTTATTTCATCTTTATACAGCTGGATTTGGAACACTCTTATCATATAAACAAAGATCACTTCACATAATGTTTGCGTTTGTCTTGGGATTTTTGCTTTATCCATCAGGTAAAAAATCAAATAAGGAAAAGCCATCGTTTCTTGACTATATTTGTATAACATTAACTGTATTAGTATTTGGATATATTTTTGTATTTTCAGATACTATCGCAGCAAAAGGAGGTAGCGCAACTAGTATCGACTTAGTATTGGGGATGCTGGCAATCCTTATAACATTAGAGATCACAAGAAGAGCAGTGGGGCCAGAACTTCCTATAGTTGCAATTCTATTTTTAATCTATGCGTATTTTGGTCCATATATGCCAGGATTGTTAGCTCATAGGGGATTTTCAATTGAGAGAATTATATCTCATATGTACTTAGGTTTGGAAGGAATTATGGGCATACCCCTTGGTGTTTCAGCTACTTTTGTATTCATGTTCATATTATTTGGGGCAGTTCTTGATAAAACAGGAGTGGGCAAATTTTTTATAGATTTAGCTTATGGATTGACAGGTAGTTTTAAAAGTGGGCCGGCTATGACAGCGGTAGTTGCAAGTGGTTTTATGGGATCTATTTCAGGCAGCTCAGTCGCAAATACTGTAACCACCGGGGCTTTCACAATACCACTGATGAAAAGAACGGGATACAAGCCATATTTTGCAGGAGCTGTAGAAGCTGCTGCATCTACAGGAGGGCAGATAATGCCACCGGTAATGGGTGCTGCTGCATTTATAATGGCAGAGTTTACGGGAATTCCATATTCGAAGATAATAATAGCAGCTGCGATACCTGCAATACTATACTATTTTGCAGTGGGAACTATGGTACATCTTGAAGCTTCAAAACTTGGACTTAAGGGATTGCCAAGAGAAATGCTGCCAAGTATAAAACAGCTTCTCATTAGCAAAGGATATTTACTGATTCCTTTAATTTCAGTTATAGTATTTCTGGTTTCAGGGAACACTCCGACATTAGCTGCTTTTAAAGCTATTGCTATTAGCATAATTGTAGCTATAATAGTTGCCCTAATCAAGAAAGACAAGTCATTTACTTTCAAAGATTTTTTAGATGCCCTTGAAGCAGGGGCGAAAGGAGCTATAACTGTAGCATGTGCATGCGCATGTGCAGGAATGATTGTAGGTGTAGTAACTTTAACTGGATTGGGACTAAGAATAGCAGAAATAATAGTTACATTGGCAAATGAGAATCTACTTCTCACTCTATTTTTTACAATGATAGCATCCATCATATTAGGCATGGGTCTTCCAACAACAGCTAAATACATTGTCTTAGCTACTATGGCAGTACCTGCCCTGATAACACTAGAGGTAAACCTAATCGCTGCTCATCTATTCATACTTTATTTTGGAGTTGTAGCAGACATAACACCACCAGTTGCATTAGCAGCCTATGCAGGTGCGGGTATAGCGGGAGCAAATTCTATGAAGACAGGGCTGCAAGCGGTAAAGCTGGCACTAGCCGCCTTTATAGTGCCATATATATTTGCTATTGACCCTCACCTAATACTCGTGGAAAATGTGGTGGGTTCAGAAGTTCAATTCATATCATTATTCCAAGCTTTGCCTGTAATATTGACTGCAATAATTGGGATTGTATGCTTAGCAGCAGGAGTTGAGGGTTATTTACTCAAAAAAACCAATATTATTGAGAGAATATTACTTCTAGTAGCTGCTCTATTGTTGTTGCGACCTGGTATTTTGACAGATTCCTTTGGAATAATTGTTCTTTTAGTGACATATTTTCTACAAAAAAGGAAAACAAATAATTCCCCCGCTATTGAATAAAGACTGTGGCATGCCACAGTCTTTTTATACACTGACTTTAAAAAGTATCGGTTTATGACTTAAATCAATTGATTGATTTTCAACAGTTATATTTGAACCGTCATATAAATTTTCATATTCGCCATTGGCAATCTCAGGAATATCGAAATATCCTTCAGAATGGGACGAAAGTTTTAGCTTTCCAGTTTTCCCCTCTACATTGAATACTCCAAATACCCATTCTCCGTTTAACACATAAGTTCCCAGTATAACACCTTTTTTATCAATATCATGCAATTTGTATCTCCCATTTGCAAAAATCGGCAATTTCTTTAATTCTGCAAATTTTTTAAGCTTTAGATGAAAATCTGAGTTTAATCCACTCCAATCAATTGGATCTTTGTCAAACAAAGATGGCAGCTTTTTGTCCTTTGCTTCTTGACCTGCATATATAAGAGCTGTGCCTTTTTCAAAGAACAAAAAAGCACTCCATTGTAAAAGCAAGTCTTCTGGAACCATTGAAGCTATTCGGGGTCTATCGTGATTTTCAAGGTATCTTAATTTAACATAATTTTCAGGGAATATATACTCCTGTATTCTCTTCTTTTCTAAATAATTTTCAAGTGTAGCTTCTCCGTTTAGATATTTTAAAAATTCCCCATGAGTGTCATAATCATAGCATATGTCAAAAGCCTGATACATTTCACAATCAGATGCCGCATATATCCCTTGATTTCTAACATATTCAAGAAATGAACCTTCAATGGTTTCTGCAAGCATTATTATATCAGGATTTATCTCTTTTAACTTTGCTCTTGCCTCAAGCCAAAACTCTAATGGAACCATGCTTGCTACATCACATCTAAAACCGTCAACTCCAAGATTAGCCCAATATTTCAAAGCATCAATCTGTTTGGCCCAAAGAGTTCTATTTGCATAATCTAAATCTATGATATCATACCAGTCAGCTACTTTATTTCCAAGTGAACCATCACTCTTTTTATAATAAAAATCAGGATTTTCGGTTAAATAAATTGAATCATGAGAGGTATGGTTGTAAACCACATCTATCATTACCTTTAAATTCAACTGATGAGCTCTTTTGATTAAGCCAATAAAATCATCTAATGTGCCATAATCTTCATTTATTTGCATATAGTCATAAATTGAGTAGGGAGAGCCTAAACTACCCTTTCTATTTACTTTACCAATTGGATGGATTGGCATAAGCCAAACTATGTCTACCCCTAAACTTTTTATCCTTTCTAAATCATTAGTTACTGAATTAAAATCACCCTTTTCAGAATGATTCCTCACGTAAACTTCATAAATCGTCATATTTCTAAGAGAAATATCTGTATCTTTTGCCATGATGACACTCCTTTCAAATCAATATGATATTAATTTATAATTATAGCATAAATTATATAAATATTATATGATAAGAGTATTAAATAGTGAGGTGGCGAAATGGATCAAAAAGAGAGAATGCTAATTCAACTTCCGTACAAATCGAACTTGGATGGACTATTGGAGGACAGACTCAAAAATAAGAGAAAAATATACGACTATAATCACACATACCCTGATGATTTAGAAAAACTGCATGAAATGATTAAAGATATAGTAGTTGCAAAGGGGAGTATTCACATTGAACCTCCATTTTACTGTGATTATGGATATAACATAGAAGTAGGCGATGCATTTTACGCAAACCACAACTTAGTCATACTCGATGTAGGGAAAGTCACCATAGGAAAGAACTGCTTATTTGCAACCAATGTTTCGATACTCACAGCAGGCCATCCAATTCACCCAGATTCAAGAAATTCGGGCTATGAATATGGTATTCCCATAAAAATTGGCGACAATGTCTGGTTAGGCGGCTCGGTTGTTGTTTTGCCAGGAGTGACAATCGGAAACAATGTCGTCATTGGAGCGGGAAGTGTAGTAACAAAAGACATCCCTGATGATGTCATAGCAGTAGGGAATCCGTGCAAAGTAATTAGAAAGATAACAGAAGAAGACAGAAAATACTATTACAAAGACAGAATATTCGATTTAGAAGACTACAAATAATTGACAAAGCCTTAAAATTAATGTAGAATATTATGGTAGTAAGCACCCGTAGCTCAGTAGGATAGAGCGGTGCCCTCCTAAGGCATGTGCAGGGGTTCGATTCCTCTCGGGTGCACCATAGGTGATTTCATGGATGAATTTTTTATGCGAATAGCTATTGAAATAGCGAGATTAAGCACCTGCGACGTACCAGTAGGTGCTGTTATTGTGCATGATGAAAGAATAATAGCAGAAGGCTACAATATGAAAGAAATCACAAAAGACCCAACTGACCACGCAGAAATCATAGCTATAAAAAAAGCCTCACAGGTTTTAGGAGGCTGGAGATTAATCAACTGCACAATGTATGTAACTTTAGAACCTTGCGCAATGTGTGCAGGAGCTTTAGTAAATGCAAGAATTGATAGACTGGTTATTGGAACAATGGATGAAAAAAGAGGATTTTGTGGCTCAGTTGAAGATTTGACATCTCACCCTAAGTTAAACCACAAAATAAAAGTGACTAAAGGCGTATTAGAAAATGAATGCAGACAATTACTCGTAGATTTCTTTAAGGATTTGCGAAAAAATAAAAAATGATATGGAGAAGTATCGAAGTGGTCATAACGAGCCTGACTCGAAATCAGGTTGCCTTAACGGGCACGTGGGTTCGAATCCCACCTTCTCCGCCAATAAATTAAATGTTGATACAATAGAAACTCCTTGATTTCAAGGGGTTTTTTTGTTTTTGGTGAAAGCAACAAGAAAATAAGGGCAGAAAAGATACTGTAGATACCTTTACGGATATAGATTAGACAGTCATAGAATATTATAATAATCTTGAATTCGGCAAGTGAATTTAAAAAAAGTTTTCGCTTGCCATTTTTATTTTCATTATGAATAAAATTGCATTTGGTATGATATTTTAGACCGTCAGGTTTGTTTTTGAGTATACTTAACAAACCCAAATAATATTTGGATTTTTAAGGTAATTTATTTTTTTATTTTACTATTAAGTGTATACTGCTATCATCTTTCTACTAAAAACATTTATTTGCTTTTGAATATAAGTAATGATTTTTTCTAATAAGCAGTTGTTTGAAAAACTTAAATATCTATAAT
>NZ_JCANTN010000012.1:0-55007 GCF_059568515.1 Soehngenia saccharolytica DSM 12858
ACTGAATATCAATCCTTAATATCTATTCCTGGTATCGGGGCTGTTTTAGCTAGTGGCATTTTATCAGAAATTGGAAGCATCAATGCTTTTGATTCCCACGATGCTTTAGCTAAATATGCTGGCTTAACCTGGAGAGTCAATCAATCAGGAGACTACACTGCTGAAGATACCAGCATGACTAAAACAGGTAATAAGTATCTTAGATACTATTTAATTGAAGCTGCTAACAGTGTTAAGAACTATTTGCCAGAGTACAAAGAATACTACAACAAAAAGTTTGGTGAAGTGACTACTCACCAACATAAAAGAGCACTCGCACTTACATCACGTAAATTAGTACGTTTGATTTTTGGATTGCTGACTAAAAATCAAATCTACTCCAGAAATAAAGTTGGAGAGATTCAATAAAATATTTTCAATCACAAGCCTATTTTTTTTTTTTTTTTGAAATAGTAGGTTCTGTTAAAGTTACGCTTTTTTAATTTTTTCTTTTGTTCCTTTTAAAAAATATCTCTTGACATATTACCAGATTGCTATGATATACTCTAATTAATTATATCATAAATATTTGAAGTCTTATTATTAAAATAAAAGCAAGAAGAAATTTCTTCTCCTTGCCTATATAGCTCTATTCAAAAAGATGTGTTTCTAATATCTGATCTTTCCTAAATCCCTTTAATCCCATATAATAATACAAATTGTTCAACATATGATCTAATTTTACAGGCCCTACAATCTCAGAACCGGTAACTAACACTCCGTATTTCATTGCTTCTTGCTTAACAAATTCAAAAGTTCTATATAGTGGTGTTTGATTGCAGTCAAACATGTTCATGGAAACTACTACGCCACTTCTTTCTGGGAATTTTATACCTACGGCTCTTACAGTAGAAAAACCACCACTAGGTCCTCTTACAGCTTTTGCAATTTCTTTAGCTATACTTATGTCTTCAGTTGCTAAAAATACATTAAAGGCAGTCAAACCTTCTAGATCAGCGCTTACAATTGTTGCACCTAATTTTTCATCTAATTTGCCATCTATCGACAAATCAGGCTTTCTTGATTCATACTCAGGATTATCTTTATCTTTCAATAATTCTTTGAGTCCTTCATATTGCCCTTTTCTAATGTATGAAATACTTTTCTTTTCTTCAGTTCGAGCATTAGCACCTGAAAAATAAATTGGAACCTTAAATCTGTTAAATAGTTCGTGGCCAATTTCTTCGGCGAGTTTGGTGCATTCTTCTAATGAAATGTTAGACAATGGAAATATTGGTATGGTATCTTGAGCACCTATTCTTGGATGTGTGCCTTTTTGTTCCCTCATATCTATGAGTTCGTAGGATTTACTAGCCATATTAATTAGAGCTTCCTTTAATGGTTCTGGTTCGCCAATTATTGTTAATACAGTTCTGTTAAAATCATATTCAGGTTCTACACTTATTAATTTTACCCCTTCAACTTTTCTTACTTCATCTGCAATTTGGTTAATTACATCTTCTCTCCTACCGTCACTAAAATTAGGAACTGCTAATATGTATTTTTTTGACATTTTATCGCCCCTTTTAATTTATATTCAGTATAATAACATATCTATTCTCTATCTTCATTGTTAAAATTATATAAAAGTTTTTTTGCTTTTTCATAATCTTCTATATTATCTATGTCTATATTATACATACTATTTTTAAAACATAATTTTTTTATCTCATCTTTGTACCTATAAATGATATTTCTTGCACCCTCATCTCCAGATAAAGATAATAATTCATTCCTGAATTTATTAGGAAACAACACAGGATTGCCTCTTTTCTCATTATAATAAGGTACTATAATCTTCTCTTTATTTGAATTGTGTTCATCTATTATTTTGTCTAAAATACCAGACGTAATAAAAGGCTGGTCACCTAGTAAAAATAGATAATCAGAATTTTTTGAAGCATTCAATACACCCAATTTAATGCTCTCAGATTGCCCTAAATATGCTTTATCATTATAAACCAATCGAATGTCTATATCTAATGTAAATTTTAATAGTGCAGAGCTTCTGTATACCAATATGAGATCATCTAATTTAGAGTTTTTAGCATTGTTTATCACCATTTCAATGATTGACATATTATTTAATTTCATCATCAACTTATTTTTCCTCATTCGATTAGAAAAACCAGAAGCTAATATAATTCCTGTTATCATATTATAACTCCATACTATTAATCAACGAATCTAGAGATAATCCCAACTCATATAATTTTTTGTCCTCACCAATTACACTTAAAAATTTAAATAATTTCCCGTCCTCCACTCTTTTTTTAATTGGTGTGGCAATGTATTTTATTTCACCATTCTTTAGTCTTGTAAAAGTTTTATCTGCTTCATATAGGTTCAAGCCTATTGAACCTTTTTCATTTGAATAAATTACGTATCCTTCTTCGTCAGTTATATATATTGCATCCATATTGGTTTCATTTAATAAATATAAAATATCTTCATCAGTTAGAGAATTTTTCCCTTTAACAAAATTTATAACAAAATTTGTCTTTTCTAACATTTTTTCTTCCATTATTTTACCAGCAACTATTTGTTGCAAAATTGTTATATTTTCTCGAATATCATTTATCTTATTTTTTAAAAGCAATGATTTTTCCTTTTGTGCTACTGCTTGTTCGTTGGTTTCATCCATGTTCCGAGCAATTTCATAAGAAATTCTGGCTATATCATCAATATTATTCAAAACATCAAAAATCTTTTGATTGGACTTGTCAGATTCTAGATACATGCCCGTTAAATTTTCTTTCCCTAAATTTAGCTTTTCAATTATTGCTTTAAATTCACTATTTATTTTGTCAATTATTCCATCATTTTCTTTCATGTATTCCATTTCATCCATCATTGATACAATAATAGTTTGTATTTCATCCTCTAAATTCTTAATTAAATCTGTAATTTTAGAAGACACAATCTCAGTTTGAGTAGCTAATTTCCCAACTTCAGATGCAACTATCGCAAATCCTCTACCATATTCTCCTGCTCTAGCCGCTTCTATAGAAGCATTTAAAGACAACATCTTAGTTTTATTCGATATGTCCTCAATTGTATTTAAAAACGAATCAACTTCGGACATAAACTCCTTCACTTTTATTATGCTTTCTGTAGACTTTTCCATCATATCCTTTGATAATTTAACTCTTTCTCTTATTATTTCAGAATTTTTCATGCTAGATTGGGCTGAACTTATTGAATCTTGAATAAATTCAGTTTTAGTTTTTATGGATTCAGTCAACTCTTCTAAAGTGTGCATAATAAAATCTGCAGAATTTTTAGTTTCTGTTAACATGTTTGATTGTCTATCAGACATTTCATCAATAATAGAAACTTTTTTTTCGATTAATTCAGCATTTTGAGTTTGATCCTCTGAAATAGAGTATAATTCTTCGCAAATTTTATAGATATTAGATGATGCTGCAATTTGGTCTCTGTAATCATTCTTGACATCTACTATTTTTTCAGCGCCATTCTCTTGCTTCAGTACCTCAAACTGTTTGAAGTTAACTCTTAATCCAAAACTATAGACAATAAATGTGAATAATAAAGATAAAAACACAGCTAATACAATCATAATAATTATATCATCTGATTTTGTTATTATTAACATGCTTGTCAAGCTAACAATCAGAAAAGATATAAATAAAATAACCTTGTTCTTCATTTAAACGCCTCCTGTCTACTCGATTAAATCAATAAATTTATTCTCCACCGAATCAAACAAGCCTCTATCCGTAATTTTTATCTCTGGAATTACTGGTAATGCAAGAAATGATAAAGCCATAAATGGTTCAATCTCTTTTGGCACATGAAGCTTATTATGTGCGATCGATTTTAAAATTTCCAACTCATTAGATACTTCATTTAATGACTTATTTGACATTAATCCTCCTATTTCTAGAGGTAATACTCCCAATATTTCGCAATTACTAGTTAAAACAATTCCCCCACCTATTTTCTTCAATTCGTTGATTGCTAATAAAATATCATCATCATTATCGCCTATTGCTATTACGTTATGCGAATCATGAGCGACAGTAGATGCTATTGCTCCATTAGTGATATTGAAACCCTCAATTAGCCCTAGGCCAAAATTTCCAGTGTATTTGTGCCTTTCTACAACAATGATCTTTGAATATTTGGTGTTTGATTCGGTCCCCATAAAATACTTATCGGCATCTATTTTAATTTTTTTAGTCACTAAATTCCCTGGTTCAATTTTAATGACATTTATTTGTTTCCCATTTTTACTTAGCAACAAATCTTCTTTACTCAAATTTTTCATATTTATAGTATTTATTAAATTTTCATTAATTATACTTTGTGTTTCAAATAGTCCTTTATTGTTTTTAGCAACCAAAACTCCTTGTTTATACACTTCATATACATTGAACTCATATAAATCAGCAAATGTTATAAAATTAGCTTTATACCCTGGTGCTATGGCTCCAATATCTTTTAAGTTGTAAGCTAAAGCTGTGTTTAATGTAGCCATTTTTATACAATCTATAGGTTCTAGTCCTAGCGAAATTGACATTCTTATGTTATTATCAACACTCCCATCTCTTATCAGATCACAAGGCTCTCTATCATCAGTGCAGAACATCATTCTACTTAGATAATTTTTATTAACCCCTTTAATCAATTCTGATAAATTTCTAGCTGCTGATCCCTCTCTTATATGTATATACATTCCTAACTCTAGTCTATTGAACATTTCCTCGATATTTGTACACTCATGCTCAGTCTTTATACCCGCTAACACATAAGCGAAGAGATTTTCTTTTGTAATTCCAGGACAATGGCCATCTATTGTCTTATTGAACTTTTTCGCAGTTTCAATCTTTCCCAAAATTTCAGGGTCACCGTTTATAACAGAATTATAATCCATTACTTCACCCAACCCTAAAACTCTATCATTTGACATTAATTCCTCTATTTCTTCAACTCCAATATGTGCCCCTGAATTTTCAAAAGGTGTAGCTGGTACGCAACTTGGTGCCATAATATACACATCTAACGGCAATTTTTTGCTATCTTCTAGCATAAAGCTAATGCCTTCCATACCTTTTACATTTGCGATTTCATGTGGATCAGCTACTACTGTTAAAACCCCATGTGGTACTATAGCCTTTGCGAATTGAGATGGTGTAACCTTTGAAGATTCTATATGAACATGACCATCTATTAACGAAGGAGCAACATAATTGTGATGCAAATCAATTTCTTCAAAAGCTTCATAATTCCCAAACCCAACAATATATCCATCTTTTACTGCAAAATTCGTTTTTACTATATTATTCGTAAATACATCAATTATCTTTGCATTTTTAAACAGAAAATCAGCCTTTTCTCTTTTCATCGATACATCAAGTAAATTCTTCATAGTCAATCCTCCGGTTTAAAGCTATTATTAATTGCCTTAATTATTTTATCTGGTGTTGCAGGTAGTTCATTAATCCTAACTTTAATCGCGTCATAAATTGCATTCAATATTGCTGGTGCAACTGGTATTGTAACTGGTTCACCTATACCTTTAGCTCCAAATGGTGCTGTAGACTCAGGATCTTCGATGATTATTTTTTCTATGTCAATTGTATCCATCGAAGTTGGCAATAAATATTTAGAAAATTTATCATTGGTAATTCTTCCTTCAATTATATTTAAATCCTCAAATAAACAGTACCCTAGTCCCATGCAGAAACCACCATCTATTTGTCCTTCAATCATACTTGGGTTTATTGCTTTCCCAACATCTTGTGCAAATCTTGCATGCACAATACTAACAATACCAGTAAGTGTATTTACCTCTACCTCTACTTCACATGCACTAAAAGTGTATGGCCAGTATGGTTCCCCTTGTCCTGTTTCAGTGTCCATTTCAACAGTATGAGCAGTAAAACTGGCTTGAGACTCTATTAATTCATCTTTAAAATAATGAGCAATATCTAAGAAACTAACTTTATTCATCTCGCTTGAATTTAGGTATATGTTCGAATTAGAAACAATTAATTCTTCGGTTGAATCTAATTGTAGTAACTCCATTGCTTTAATTTTCAATTCTTCAATGAATTTTTCACATGCTTTTTTAATAGCATTCCCTGTATTATAAGTTTGTCTGCTAGCTGCTGCAGTCCCAGAATCAGGTGTATTTGAAGTATCTTCACTGAACAACATTATTTCATCGATACTTATGTTAAGAGTTTCTGCTGCAATTTGAATAAATACAGTTTTCGCTCCTTGTCCTACTTCTGTACCACCAACAAAAATATAAACCTTCCCATCATCATTTAGTCTCACTCTTGCATTAGATACATCTGGATACCCATTGCCGTATCCAGTGCCATAATATGATATAGCTAATCCTTTACCTCTTTTTATCATGATTTTCCCTCGCTAATTAATTATTCGGCAATGCTTTTTAAGCATTGTTCTAACGGTACGCTATTGCTTAATAATTGCCCGGTTGAGGTATAAGACCCCACTTTCAATATGTTCTTAAGTCTAATCTCAACTGGGCTCATATTTAATTCATGAGCTATAATGTCCATTTGTTGTTCGTAAGCTACAGCAACTTGGGTTGCTCCAAATCCCCTCATTGCTCCAGCATATGGATTGTTAGTATATACTGCATAACTGTCCACCATAACATTTGGAACAACATATGGACCAGTTGCATGAACCCCTGCTTTTCTTAAAACGTTATCACCCCATGATGCATAAGCTCCTGTATCTCCAATTATCTCAGCTTTTACAGCAGTAATATAACCCTCCTTGTTTACTCCCGTTTCGTAGTTCATTATCATTGCATGTCTCTTGCTGTGTGCAACAAAAGATTCTTCTCTGGAATATACACATTTTACAACTCTATTTAATACTTTAGTAGCTAAAGCTAGATGAACCTGAAGCGATAGATCTTCTCGTCCACCAAATGCACCACCGACATTTGAATTTATTATTCGAATGTTTTCTAATGGAACATTTAAACAATAAGCTATTTCCTCTCTATCGTAATGAGGGTACTGTGTAGCTACTATTACTGTTATATTTCCATATTCATCTACATAACTAATTCCAGCTTCAGGTTGCAAAAAACCATGGTCTACACTATGAGTTTTATATGTGTTTTTAGCTACATAGTAACTCTCTTCTAATGCTTTTAGTGCATCACCTTTTCTCAATTTATAATGATATAAAACATTGCTATCCCCATGAATTTTAACTGAATCTTCCTTCATTGCTTCGATTGGATCTAATATAGGATTCAATACTTCGTATTTAACTATTATTTTATTCATAGCTTCTTCACATATCTTTTTTGTTTCAGCTACTATAAAAGCTATCGGATCTCCTATTCTTCGGACTACATCTTCACAAAAAACCAATTGGTCTTTATGAAGTACGCCATGAGCATTGTTGGGAACATCTTTATTAGTGAATATTCTGACAACGCCTGGTAAATTTTGAGCTTCAGTTATATCGATACTGATCTTTGCATAAGGATATTTTGACCTTAATGTCATTCCGTATAGCATATTATCAAAATAATAGTCTTGTGGATACATCGCTTCACCAGTTACTTTCGCCAATGAATCAATTCTACTTATGCTATTTCCTATATGCTTTTGTTCCATTTAAGTACCCCCCTGCAATTTCGACGGCTTTTACAATTTTCTCATATCCAGTACATCTGCATAGATTACCAGAAATATTCTCTCTTATTTCTTCTAAAGTAGGGTTTGGATTATTATCTAAAATAGCTTTTGCAGCTAATATCATGCCGGGAGTGCAATAACCACATTGAACTGCTCCTGCTTCAATAAAAGCTTTCTGGATGTAGTTTATATCTCCATCTTTGCTTAATCCTTCTACTGTAAGTATCTTACTCCTTGATGCTTGAAATGCCATAACAAGGCATGAGTTGACAAGTCTACCATCCATTATTACTGAACACGCACCACATTCTCCTTCACTACAGCCCTCTTTTACTCCTGTAAGTCTCAATTCATCTCTCAATATATCTATTAGCCTTTTCCCCTCATCTACTTCCAGTTCATAGTCTGTTTCGTTGACATTTATCTCCAATTTAAACATATCAGCACCTCTTAAAATAGTTAATTGTTTCTTCAAAGCAATTTTTAAATATATATTCAATAGCACTTTGCTTATAAGGTAATGATGTTCTTCGACCAAGTCTCTCAGACATTATACTTTTCATTGTAGTAATAGCTAAACCAATTGAATCATTATCTAACTTTCTATTCAACAATTGAGATTCCACTTCATATTCTCTCATTGGAAATTTGCCTATTGCTCCACTAGCAATTAATATATTCTCTATTTCATTTCTCTCATTTAATGTTATATTAGTTGAAATTGATAATTTGGAAATTGCTAATGATTTTCTGAACCCTAATTTTTCGAATCCAAGGTAAGAATTGCGACTTAGTTCCTTAAATTTAATATATGTTATTATTCCGTCATTCAAATCATCCCTTAGATGATCATAAAATTCACTCATTGGAATTTCCACTGAATTAGTTTTAGATGCTATACATACCTTTGCGTCCAAAGCTAATAAAGCAGGCGCTGAATCAGCAGAAGTCGATGCATTAGCCAGATTTCCACCTATAGTGCCCCTGTTTCTAATTTGTGGAGAACCAATTTGACCAATTGCTTTAACAAATCCTTTCAAATTATTAGAATATGAAAATTCCAATATTTTAGAAAATGGTACTGCACTGCCAATTATGTATTCATCATTTAATATGTCTATTCTATTGAGTTCATCAATTGATGTTATGTCAACTAAGCATTCAATATCTAGTTTTTTATTTCGCAAATCTAGAATTAAATCAGTGCCACCAGCTATTACTTTGGATTTTGATACCGTTGATAATATATCTAATGTCTCTTCTATAGTATTTGCTTTGTAAACTTTCATAGTCCTCACCTCTCAAATCTTTTGTAAAAGCTGCTTCATTCAAATGAAGCAGCTTTTACAAACTGATTGTCAAATTATTTCTTTTAAAATGAATAGTATAGCCAAAATCCACATGACAGCAGAAACTTCCTTATATCTTCCTGTCAATAATTTTATTAATACATATGAAACCATTCCGAAAACAATACCTTGGGCTATGCTGTAAGCAAATGGCATCATGACTATAGTTAAAAACGCAGGCACTGCCTCTGTATAATCTTTAAAATCAATTTCGCCAACTTGACTCATCATAGCTAAACCAACAAGTATCAATGCTGGAGCAGTAGCTTGAGCTGGTATAATACTAAAAATTGGTGAAAAGAACAAAGCGATTAAGAACATAAAACCAACTGTCAAAGATGTCAAACCTGTCCTTCCACCTTCTGATACTCCTGCAGCTGATTCAACATATGTTGTTACAGTACTTGTTCCTAAACAAGCTCCAACAGTTGTTCCAATTGCATCAGCAAGCAATGCTTGACTAGCTTTTGGTAATTTACCATCTTTATCCAACATATTTGCTTTCTGAGAAACACCTATCAATGTTCCTACTGTATCAAATATATCTACAAATAAAAATGTGAACACGACAATTAGCATGTCAAAAGTAAAAACATTGTTCCATTCAAACTTAAAAGCTACTGGAGCTAAAGATGGCGGTAATTTTAGAATGCTAGATGGTAATTCTGCTACCCCCATAAATATACCTATGATAGTAGTTATAAGTATGCCAATAAGTAATGAGCCCTTTACCTTTCTGTATGATAATACAGCCATAATAATGATCCCAATTATCGACAAAATTGCTCCTTTAGAAGATAAATCTCCTAATCCAATTATGGTCCCGCCATTTGCAGTAACTATGCCTGCATTTACAAAACCAATAAGTGCAATGAATAATCCTATTCCAACAGATACAGCTTTCTTTAAATTCATTGGAATAGCATTAAAAATTGCTTCTCTGACTTTGAACAATGACAAGATAATGAAAATTATACCTTCGATAAAGACAGCTGTTAAAGCAAATTGCCAAGATTTTCCCATCTGAAAAACAACGGTATAAGTAAAAAAAGCATTTAATCCCATTCCCGGAGCTAATGCAAAAGGATAATTAGACAATAGGGCCATTGCAATACATGCTATTAACGAAGCTAATGCTGTTGCAGTAAATACTCCACCCCAATCCATGCCTGCTTCAGAAAGTATACTTGGGTTTACAATTAAAATATACGCCATTGTCATAAACGTAGTTAGACCAGCAATAAGCTCAGTTTTAACATCGGTGCCATTTTCCTTTAGCTTAAATCTTTTTTCAAAAAAACTATTTTCCATGTGTTCTCCCCCTTTCGAATAATAAAAAAATATCCTCCTTTTCTAATAGATTTGAATATATAAATATTTATTCAGCAATTGGTGATAACACTTTAAAATTATTAACGTCAATTAATCCTCTATCTGTTATTTTCCATGCGGGAGATGTTGATAAAGCCAAGAAAGAAAGATGCATAAATGGAGAATGTACAGTACAATGCAGCTGCTCTCTTGCTATCATTTCAATTTCTTTTATTTTTTCACTCACTTCATGCCCATTTAATTCATCAGTTATTAGTCCTCCAACTGGTAATCGCAATTGTGAAATTATTCGTCCATTTTTTGATACAGCTAATCCTCCACCCATATCAATAACCGCATTTACAGCACTAATCATATCTTTTAAGTTAGTGCCTACTACTAATAAGTTATGAGTATCGTGTGCGACAGATTCTGCTAAAGCGCCGTCCTTTATACCAAAGCCATTTACAAATGCTTTTCCTATATTATTATTTCTTCCATATCTTTCTATACAGGCAATCTCCAATACATCATTGTTAACATCTGGCAAAACAAGTCCGTTTTTAGTGTTGATTACAGGCTCATATTTCCCTGTAAGATTTTGATCAGGTATAAGTTTAATGCATCGTACTTTCTCTTTATTATTTACAGAATGTATTTCCAAATCTCTCTCGTTTATATGAACTCTTTTAACTGAGTTCTTTACATTGTCCGGATAAGTATATGATGGCAAATTTGTTATTAGTTCACCATTTGCAGCAACTAATTCACCATTGATAAAACACGCAGATACAACCATATTATGCAGATCATCTATCACAGCAATATCTGCGTATTTCCCAGGAGCTAAACACCCAATCTCTGAAAGTCCAAAATATGTAGCTGGGTTTATAGTAGCCATCTGTATAGCTTCTACGGGATCAACTCCCTCTCTAATAGTACGGCGAATTATTTCGTTCATATGGCCTAGAGTTTCTAAATCATTTGCTAACATGTCATCTGTAGCAAGAATACATCTTCTGGAGTCCATATTACTCTCAGTCACTGCTTTAATGCATTCACTCATGTTTTTTTGTGTAGAACCTTCTCTCATAAAGAGATATACACCTTGCCTTAATTTCTCAATAGCTTCCTCTTTTGTTGTAGTTTCATGACATGAGCATTTTCCTCCTGTTGCAAGTATATGAGCAGCTAATTCATTGCCAAACAACTCAGGTGCATTCCCATCTACTATCATATTATTAGATTTTGCATACATTGTAGATGCCAATAAATCGTCAATTATCTCAGGTGTGTTGTCATAGACATGTCTAGCATTGCTAAAACCCTGGAGTTCTCCAATTCCTATTATATGTTTATAATTTAATAAATCTTCCATGTCTTTAGAGTTTATATCATATCCTGCTGTCTCTAAACTGGGGCTATCTGGTGTTAAAGCAGGGACTACTAGATAAACTTTATTAGGAACATTGTCAATTTCATCAGCCATAGCTTTTATACCTAAAGGGCCTAATGCGTTGCCAATCTCATGTGGATCAGCAATGAGAGTTGTAGTCCCTGATGGAATTGACAACCTAGAAAACTCAGTGATTGTGAGCATGCTAGATTCAAAGTGCATGTGGGAATCTACGAAGCCTGGTGATAAATATTTGCCTGACACATCTACTTTTACTGTATTTGGTCCTATAAGATTTCTACAATCTCCAACTAATAAGATATACTTACCTTTAATTGCAATATCCGCTTTATAAATTTCTTTAGAAATGACATTTATCACATTTCCATTTAATAAAACTAAGTCTGCAAAATCCTTGCCCATTAAAACATCAATCATTTTCCTATATTCTAAAGATTTCTTCAAATATTCTGTATACATGCTGGATCACCACCTAAGATTATAATTACTTTGATATTACATCCACAATTCCAACTATAGCAGCATCTATTGGTGAGTCCATTTTTCGAGCTGCAATTCTGCTTGCCGTACCTTTTACATAAATTATTAATTCCCCAATTCCAGCACCTACTGTATCTACAGCTATGATAGCTTCTCCAATTGGTTCTAAATCAATATTTAGAGGCTGAGTTAACATCAATTTAGTCCCTATCAATTTATCATCTTTTCTAGTAGCTACTATAGTTCCTATAACTTTCCCTAAATTCATTTCTTAGCCTCCATATCAATAACAATTTTTATGTTTCTATCTCTAATTTTGTCTTTAGCTAAAGGAGTAATTATGCTTCCATATGGTAAATGCAATTCTTCTCCGACATTTATGGCATCAACATCTCTATCTGTTATCACTATTTTTGATTTAAACTCACTATCATATCTTCTGGTTCCCTTAATCTTGAAATCATATAAAGGATATACAATTTCTACTGCTCCCATACTCATTATCTCTCTTATTTTTTGATCAATCTGATTTTTCATAGTTTTATTCTTTGTTTCAAAAGACATAAATTTTTTGCAGTTTTCAAAATCTATATATGTGGTTTTATCAAAATAAAGAGATGCCCATATCAAGTTTGAAATATATGTGTCTATGTTTCCTGATACAACTTTTGAAAGTGTATTGATGGTTATATTAGGGCATATTAGTGTGTCAAATAGTTGTAAATTATGATCAAGATCAAATAAGCTATCTTCTGTAAAAATATATTTTGCCTTCAAAATTTGATTTATAGACTCTATATCCAATATTTGCGAAGCAGTGAAAGAATAAGCTATTATAAAGTTGTATTCCTTAGAAAACTGAGCATATATATTTGATAGCTTTTTATCTAAACTTGAATCAGTACCATTTATGGCAATTAATATATTCTTACTTGAGCTACCCGTTTGATTAGTATCCAATTTATAACCTATTTGATTGATAACTCTTGAAACCAAATTGTCTTTTGGCATCTATAACACTCCAATGATTATTCATATTTTGATAAAATAACCCTTTCTACCTCTGCATGTGGTCTTGGAATAACATGAACTGAATGTAATTCTCCTACAGATCTTGCAGCTTCTGCTCCAGCATCTACTGCAGCTTTTACAGCTCCAACATCTCCTCTTACCATTACTGTAACCAATCCAAATCCTATCTTATCGTATCCAACAATTGTTACATTTGCTGCTTTAACCATTGCATCTGCTGCTTCTATTGCACCTACTAATCCTTTTGTTTCAACCATACCTAGTGCTTGACTCATTTATTTTTCCTCCTTATTGGTATCTTTTTTTTCAGATTTATTTTTAGTATTTTGTTCTGATTTTTCTTGTGTTGGCGACATCTTAAACTTTTCTATCAATTTATCAACTTCTTCGTGTGGTCTTGGAATAACATTGCTAGAAATAACTTTGCCAACTCTATTGCCGGCTTCTACGCCTGCTTCAACTGCAGCTTTTACGGCAGATACTTCGCCTGCTATTTGGATATTTACGCCAACCCCTTGTGCCACACCTATGATTTTTTCAAATCCGATTAGTGTAACTTCAGCAGCCTTGCAAGAAGCATCTAACGCAGCTATAGCAGTTCCCAAACCCAATGTCTCAATATGTCCTAGGGCATTCTCCACAGTCTATTCCCCCCTTTTTAGTTTTTCAGCTAGTTGCTCAATTGTTATCATTTCTGATGAAATACTTTGTGATTCGTCATTTTCGTAACATTGCTCTGTATTGCCTTTAAGCAAAGCTCTTAGTATGTTTTCTTCTTTATCAACTAAGATATCATAGCTATTTATTTTTTTTTGCGAAGAATTATCTACCTTGATATCTTTTGTTATATTGCTCATAATAACCCTTGCTAATGGATTTACCATTTATTTCACCACCATTATATTATCTTTCCTACCTCATCGTGTGGTCTTGGAATTACGTTTACAGATATTATTTCAGCAATCTTTTGTGCATGTTCTTTCCCGCTTTCTACAGAAGCAATTACAGCACCTACGTCACCTGTTACTGTAACACATACTATTCCCGAGCCTACAATTTGAAAATCCGCCAACTTTACGTTGGCTGCCTTCAACATTGCGTCAGCAGCTTCTATTGCTCCGACTAAAGATTTAACTTCAACTATTCCCATAGCTTGTAACATTTAATCACCTTCTTATTTTATATAGTAGGAAAGTACTTATTAATATCTATTTTATCAAACCCTGGTATTTTTGTCCTTTCAAATCTTTCTATATCACCTGTTATAGGCTTTGTAGCATCTATTCCAACTTTATCAGATGTACCATTTATAGTATGAGACGGTTCTAATGCCGAACCTAGTGCAGATGGAATAATGACAAAATCATTGCTTGCTTGTGCTCTAGTTGTTATTGCCCACTCGATTTCTTGAGGATCGTAAATGTCCACATCGTCATCAACAATTACAATTTGCTTTAGCTCACTATTATATCCCAATCCCGATATAATTGCAGATTTACCGTCTCCAATATTATGCTTTCTTATAGAGGCAACGGCATTGAATCTGTACCCTCCTCCTTCTGTCACATAAACATCTGAAACATCAACAACTTTATTCAAATTTGTATATAGCTCAATTTCTCTAATCATTCCATTTGAAACATGCTCCTCTCTACACGGAAAAGCTATTTGAAATATAGGGTCATTTCTATACATAACTGCATCTATCTCAATAATAGGTTGAGGTTTCTCAATTCCATAGTAGCCCATCAGTTCACCAAAAGGGCCTTCTGGTTCTCTTTTGCCAGGGACTATCCTGCCTTCTAAAACTATTTCACAATAAGCAGGTACTAGCAAATCTACAGTTTCGCATTTAACAAGTTCTAAAGGCTCATCTCTTAATGCGCTATCTATCCTGTATTTGTCTACACCATATAAATCTGTACTATATTGGCTTGCAAGAAGAAATTCAGCATCATAGCCTAGAACTATCGCCACTTCCATTGGTTGATTTTGTTTTTCTTTCTTCAAAAAATCGTTCATTAATTTTTTCGAGGCTATTAAAACTGATAATTTATTGCCTCCTAAGTATTGGAATCTTCTAATAGATGTATAATACTCATCTTTTTCATTGTCTTTGACAACCAATACTCCTGCTGTTATGTACCTAGACGAATCTTTTTCATTAAATTTAGGTATAGGGAATAATCTCTTCAAATCTATGTTGCGCTTCACTATATTTTCTTTAACAGGCCCATCTTTTACGACTTTATAATCCTTAGGATTAACTAAAGCACTAATGAATTTATCAATGCGATTCTTTTTATCTAATCCCATTAAATTGTATATTATATCTCTATTGCCGTATAATCCGCCTATTGCTCTTTTTTTATCTCCATCAACATTATTAAATAGAATAGGCGTTTTGTTGTTAAAATGTTTTAATACAGCTCCTAATTCATATTCAGAAGATACATTCTTCTTACATTCAAGTAAGTCATTCAAATTTTTAAGTTTTTCCAGAGTTGCTCTAAGCATTTGTGTTTCCACTCTTTCACCTCCCATTCCATCGATTTACTAAATTATTTTCAATATTTAAATTGTCTAAAATCCTGCCTGTAAATTGTATGATTATGTCTTCAATCGAACTAGGATTGTTGTAGAAACTAGCAATAGGAGGTAATATTTTTATTCCTAATGTGCTTAATTTTAGCATATTCTCTAGATGAATAGAACTCAACGGTGTTTCACGGGGAACTAATACCAATTTCTTGCTTTCTTTAATAACCACATCACAAGCTCTAGTTAATAAGCTGTCAGAGTATCCATTAGCTATAGCAGACAAAGTTTTCATTGAACACGGAACAACAACCATTCCATCAACTTTAAACGATCCACTCGCAATAGGCGCCATAAAGTCATCGTTTTTATAATAATAGCTCGCTAATTTAGATAATTCGCTCACACTTAAATCGCATTCTTGGTTTAAGACAAATTCACCCATTCTTGAAATTACCAAATGAGTTTCAATATTAAGTTCATTTAAGGCTTTAAGTAAAGATACTGCATAGATTGCTCCACTCCCGCCTGTAATCCCAACTATTACACGCATTTTTGTCCCCACTTTCGTTTAAATACTAGGCGAGCTAATGCTCGCCTTAGTTATTCAACTTTATTCTCTTTATCTCCTCCGCCTTCCCATGGATCAACACCCTTATCCCAGGCTTCAATATATTCATCTACAGTCATTACTTTTGTAAATATACTTAAATCTCTCAATCCGCTTAAGTGCATTTCCTCTGTCTTTGATTGTACAGCATCGCTCAGAGTTATAACTTTATATGCATAATACAATGCATCAGATGCAGAGCTCCTAACACATACGTTTGTCCATGTTCCAGTAACAACTATTGTATCTATTTTTTCCTCTCTGCAATATAAATCTAAGTCTGTGTGTGCAAATGCACTATGTCTTCTCTTTTGAACAATATATTCATTATCCAAAGGTCTTAATTCATCAATAAAGTCCGAACCCCAAGTACCTTTTACAGCATGAACTGGCCTTACTTTAAAATCAGCATCATTTTTTCTATGTGCTTCCTGTATAAATATGAGTTGGACATCGTCATTTCCATTTCTATTTCTTTCTCTAACCCAATCAAATAGTTTTTGCATTGTGGGTATTATTTTTCTACTATTAGGGCAATATAAAACTCCATTTGGATCAGCAAAATCGTTTAGCATATCTATTACTAAAATTGCATGTTTAGTCATTTTATCTTTCCTCCATTATATTTTAGTTTGAAAATTTAATCAATAAGATATTAAAAAGTTATTCTTCTTGGAAGCACTTGGATGCTTTGTCTCTTAACAAACTGACCAAATCCTGGTTTTACTTTTATACCTTTTATGCCCCTTATATGCTCATCGATTATCTCTGGATGTTGTTTCCTGTAGCTGTTTTCATATTCTTTACTATGCAGATGAGGGAATTCTTTTAATATGTCTTTGTACCTTTCTTCTAACCCCTCAGGATAGTTGTGTACTATTCTTTGCATATCTTCATCTGTCATTTTAGCTAATTCGCTTTCATCATTGTCTTCATAAATTAAATGGCCTCTTAAAACGGTTTTAGCAACTTTCCCTTTAAGTTCCATACCTTCTAGCGGAGTGTAACCACACATGGAGGCAAGTTTCTTAGGATCAACTTTCCATCTCTTATCTAAATCAATGATTGTGAAATCGGCATCTGAACCAATATTCATTGCTCCTTTTTTTGGATAAATACCATAATGTTTTGCCGCATTTGTTGACAATACTTCTACTAATTTACTCAATGAAAGTCTTCCTTTATTGTAGCCTTCACTAATCAGTACAGGGACCATTGTTTCTACACCTGGAATTCCAGGGAAAGATGTCCATATGTTCATTCCCTTGCTTAGTTTTTCGCTTTCTAACTCATATGGTGCATGATCAGTAGCCATGAAATCAACGCTTCCATTTCTCAATCCTTCCCATAGTTCTTCATTGTCTTTTTTAGTTCTAAGAGGTGGTGCAATTTTAGCTAATGGACCATATTTAGTCATAGCTTCTTGATAATTTAAAGTTAAATAATGAGGGCATGTTTCACTAGTGACATTTAATCCTCTTTTTTTGCCTTCACCTATTAATTTTGCACCTATTCCTGTACTCATGTGGACAATGTGAAGTCTAGCGCCTGTATGTTCTGCAAAGCTAATTCCTAGCTCTATAGCTACTTTTTCCGCTAGTTCCAATCTTGCTTCTGCCCAAGCCGGTCCATCTGTTCTTCCTTCTCTTTGGTATTTTTTTACATAATAATCACACATAGCATAGTTTTCTGCATGAATCCCTATAGGTAGTCCTGTCTTAGCAACTTCTGTGAAAGCTTCAAGCATTTCAGGATCGTCAACTCTTGGATATGTTGGAACAGAAGGTGTCATATACGCTTTATATGCAACAACACCATATTCAGCTTGTTCTTCAACATTATGTAACCATCCGTTTCTAACATCTTCACCAGTTACTCCACCCCAAAATGCGAAGTCAACTAGTGCCTGTGGACTTACTGCATCTAATTTCAATTTAAGCTGTTCAACTGATCTAACTGATGGCACAGAACAACAAGGCATATCAATAATTGTTGTTACTCCACCGGCTGCTGCAGCGGCAGTACCTGTTAGAAAGTTTTCTCTATGTGGAAAACCTTGATACATAAAATGAGTATGCGAATCAATACAACCAGGCAATGTTAAATGTCCATTTGCGTCAATTATTTCTTTTGCGTCAATCCCATCAATATTGTCAATAAATCCGGCAATCTTTTCATCTTTTACCAATATGTTTGTCAATGTAGTTTCATCCGCTTGTGGTATCCTAGCATTTTTAATAATTACATCGTACATCATAATCCCTCCCTTTATATATTTACATATTAATACTATCACAATTATATTGAATAAACTTTGTGAATATTTAATAAATATTTATTGTAAAAATAGTCTATTATCTCTTTACTTTGTTGATTTATTATAATGATTTGTAAAACATTTATATAGCTAAAAAAAAAATATGTCATATAATATTATTAACACATGAAAGAGGTGATTAAATGGCTCTTAAAATTGTAGATTTGACCCAAGAGATTTTTCAAGGAATGTCTATTTTCCCAATGCATCAAAAAACTTTTATTATGACTAATATGACTTATGAGGAAAACATGAAAGAAACAGGAAGTAAAACCTTAGGTTTTTCAGCAAGAAATTTACTTATAAGTGAACATTGCGGTACACATAGCGATGGAATAAGCGAATTTAAAGAAAATGGCTTAACCATTGATAAAATGTCTTTGGATTACTTCTTTGGCTCCGCTATATGTTTGGACTTGAGTAGCGTGACATATCCAGATTATATAGAAGTTGCTGATTTAAGGAAAGCACTAGAAAGATCAAAGCAAGAAATAAAAAAGAATGATATTGTGTTGTTGTATACTGGTCATTATGATCGTTTCTATGGAACTGAGAACTATCAAAAAGAATACACTGGTCTTAGTTATGAAGCTGCAAAGTTTTTAGCTGAAAGTGGGGTTATAAACATTGGAGTGGATTCACCAGCTATTGATTTGACACCTGATGATATAAATTTCTCCGGACATATGATTTGTGCGGAATATGACATTACTAATACTGAAAATTTATGTAATTTAGACAAGCTTATAAACAAAAGATTTCTCTATATAGGTTTACCATTGAAAATAAAAGATGGCTCAGGGTCACCTATTAGAGCTATTGCAGTATTAGAAGAATAAGGGTAAGAACCTTATTCTTCTAATCATTTGTGCTCTATATCATTTGCTTTATTTTCAACGCTATTTCAAGGTTCAATCTATCGTTTGAATCGTTTAAATTTGCCCCTGTTATTTCTTGAATTCTGTTTATCCTGTAAAGTATTGTATTGTAATGTGTGTACAAAGTTTCCGACATTTTAGTCAGATTTCCATTACAATCAAAATAGCATTGGAGAGTCTTGACCAATTCAGTAGATTTTTTCTCATCGTAATCTACAAGTGGTTTAAGTGTTGTATTGTAGAAATCATCCAATTCCTCACTTAGAAAATCTTGACAAAGTATCTTAAAAACACCAAGCTCTTCATATGTTATTATTGTTCTATTTGTTAATTCTTTACCTGTCCTTATAGTCCTTAATGCATCAGAGAAGCTCTTATTTGCATTATCCAGCCCTCTATAAATTCTTCCTACACCAATTCTTAAATCTACACTATCTAATCTTTTCTTTATAGTTTCGTAGATGTTTAAATTGAACTCATTCAGTTTTTTCTTGTAATCATTAGTATTATGGAATTCTAATAGTATCTGTATTCCATTTAGTTTAGTTGAAACAATACCATTTAAATAAAAATTCTTCATTGTTTCCTCGATAGATGAGACAACTTGATTGGAATGTTTCTTTAGATAGTCAAATAAAAAATCATCATCTTCATTTTCAAGTTGTGGAAGCTTAAAGCTCATGACTTCAACAATATAAAAATCGTTTGGAGCTAGATTGAAAAAATGAGCTCTTTCAAGCGCTTTTCTTTTTCTTTTTGAATCTTGAGAAATTAAATCCTCAAAAAACTCTGATCTGTAATTTATCTCTACTTCCTTTACGTTCATATCTTGAAGTATAGATAGTGAAATAATTGTTGAAGCTGATTCCATTATAGATAAATCAAATCCTCCAAGTGGAGTATTTATAGACCATGATATAATGTAACCATATACTTCTTCTTTTAATACAATTGGAATAGCCATTCTATCAACATACTTGCCTGAAATAATGACCTTATCCTCATACATTTTTTTAGATCTTGACTTATTTATATCATAAAATTTATTTAAATCTTTTCTTAGATCTGTTATCGTATCTTCTGAAATATCTTGAAAGTACTCGTAGGAAGTATCTTGATGTTTCATTTTAAGCGCAACAGGATTTTTTATATTGTTATAGACAACATCTAGTACTTCTTCCATTGATTTCCCATCAAGCATTATTTCCATAAATTTTTCATGAGCTTTTTCTATCCTTTCAAGTAGGGAAGTTTGTTTATTATATATTTGTTTCATAACTTCCATAAGAATTTCTGATAAAGGTAGAGAAGGGTCAATTTCAATAATTGGAAAGTTCAATTCCTCTGCAAACGCTAGGATTTCTTCATTCATATTGGTCAAGTAAGGAGAAATTTTAATTCCTATGCCAGCTAAATTTTGTTCTTTGGCATTTAATATTATGCTTTTTTGATAATCTTTATCTGCTTTATTAAAAGAATATGCAGTTGTCAATAAAAGCTCTCCGCTTTTTACCCAATCAAAAATATCAGGGTCTGCAATTATATTTACTCTTGATACAGTATTTCTTATTCCTTTAAATCCTGCTATCAATTTGCACTTGCTCATTAAAGGGAGATTTAAAACATCTTCTAAACTAATACCATTTTGCCTGGGCATTCGACAACCACCTCTTAATTTTACTATACTATTTTGATTATAGCACAGTAATATATAAAAGTCTAGTGATTTACACTATTGGCGCCTACATATACCGCGATGATGTTATTTTCATTTCCAGAGTAAATATATTTTTGCAATCTTTCTAATACACCGAATTTATTAATATCCAATAAATTGCTGTCGTCTATTACCAATAAATCTGCTTTATATCCTCGTTCTAAACTTCCTACTTTCCCAAAAAATTTGCCTCCACCCTTAGTGGCCATATAAAAAACCTCAGAAAATGATAACGGGTATAATTCTTTGTCCGATTCCAACCACTTGATTTTAGAAGCTTGAATCGTGCTTACTATTGATTGTGGAATGCTTAAAGTGTTTCCTCCAGAAATGTCACTTCCCAATCCAACATCTACCCCATAGTCTAAGTATTTTCTAACAGGCATTATACCGCTTGATAGATTGAAATTTGATAGTGCACAATGTGCTGCAAACACACCATTCTTTTTCATTAATTCAATCTCATCATCAGAAGTGTATATACAATGTGCCATTACCGTTTTTGTTTGTCCAAATAATCCAAACTTGTTGTAAACACTAGCATAATTTTCAATGTCAGGATGCAATTCCTTCACCCATTCCACCTCATTAGTATTTTCACTTAGATGAGATTGAACTGGGACATTATACTTAATAGCCAATTTCGATAATCCTTTCATTAATGTTGTTGAGCACGATGGTACAAATCTCGGTGTTATAATTGGTTTTACTCTATCGCTTTTTGAGCTTAGTATTATTTCCTCTGTTTGTGCAATAGATTCATCAGTATTCTCACATAATTCATCGATAGTATTTCTATCCATATTGACTTTTCCAACATATGCTCTTAGATTTGCTTCCTCTAGCAAATCCATTAACAGCATCGTACTTTCCTTATGGATTGAAGCGTATATTACTGAACTTGTCGTTCCTTTTTTTATGAGATCAGATACAAATTTACTATATGCAATATTTGCATATTCTAAATCTATAAACTTTGCTTCTTCAGGAAAGGTGTATGTATTTAACCACGGAATTAGTTCCTTATCCATTCCTAATCCAATGTTAAAGAATTGAGATGAGTGAAGATGAATATCAACAAATCCTGGTATAATCAATTTACCTGTGTAATCTAAATACTCACAATCACTTGGGATACTATCAATATAACGGCAAATTTCTTTTACTTCACCGTTCTCTACAATGAGGTATGAGTCCTCATTGATTTCAAACATAGCTGGACTTTTTGTGTAGACAATGTCACCTTTAAAAATTTTTTTCATGTTCTCTCTCCTCGAATAATAATTACTGATATCAGTATTATATATTTTCTGACACTTTCTTAGTATGTATATCTACTACAAAATAGTAAATATATAATTCAAATATTATTTTATCACAATTCCAAGATATTGTGATAATTTGTATTAATTGTGGTATATATATCAAGAGGTGATATAATGTTAACTTTTCAACCGATAAAAATAAATAATTTATCTTTAAAAAATAGAATTGTAATGCCACCAATGTGCATGTACTCAAGTGATGACAGTGGTTTAGTAAAAGAGTTTCACAAAGTTCATTACATTCAAAGAGCTTTAGGCGGAGTTGGTCTGATAATTCAAGAAGCTACAAGTGTGGAAAAGAGAGGTAGAATATCAGAAAATGACTTAGGAATTTGGGAAGACAATCAAATAGAAGGGCTGAAAGATTTAGTGGCTAATTTGAAGAAATATGACACAAAAGTCGCAATACAATTGGCTCATGCAGGAAGAAAATGCGGGGTTAGGGATGAAGATATAATTTCATGTTCTGCTATTAATTTCAATGATGACTATAAAACGGCACGCGAAATGACTACTGAAGATATAAAGGCAGTAATAGAATCATTTAAATTAGCTGCATCTCGTGCCTTAGAAGCAGATTATGATGCTATCGAGATTCATGCAGCCCATGGATATTTAGTTCATCAATTTCTTTCCCCAATAACAAATCATCGAGATGATGAATATGGTGGAACCTTAGTCAATAGAGTAAGATTTTTAAGGGATATCTTGACATCAGTACATGAAGTTTGGCCAAATGATAGACCAATTATATTGAGAGTTTCAGCTAGCGATTATGTAAAAGATGGCATAGATGTTTATATGATGAAGGATATTGTAAATCAAATTAAAGATTTAATAGATATATTACACGTAAGTTCAGGAGGCCTTGTACTAGCTCCTATCAATCTATTTCCTGGATATCAGGTTAAATTCGCTGAATATTTAAAGGAAGAAACAGGTCTGCCAACTATAGCAGTAGGATTAATTACAAATATTGAACAAGTTGAGGAGATTTTAGGGAATAATAGATCTGATTTAGTTGCTTTAGGAAGAGAGCTATTGAGAAATCCAAATTGGGTTCTTAATAACGCAAAATTAAACGATGTAAGAATTCAATACCCATCACAATATTTACGTGCATATAAATAAAAATAAGCCGCAGAAAGCTGTAAAGCTTGTCTGCGGCTTATTTTTATTTATAATATGTTCACAGGATATTTTATTTTTAGTGAGTTTACTTTGTTTAAATATTTTTCTTCTTGTTTTAACATCAGTAATTGCTTTTCAATTTCGTCTCTTACTTCTTCTAAAGAATAAACATCTTCTGCAGATTTCTCATTTATTTTTATAATATGATATCCAAACTGTGTCTTAACTGGTTCGGACATTTCCCCAATCCCCAATTTAAAAGCAGCATTCTCAAATTCAGGAACCATTTGTCCTTTGCCAAATTCTCCTAAATTTCCTCCAACTTCTTTCGATGGACAAGTCGAATACTGTTCAGCAGCTTTTTCGAACTCTAATCCCTCATTTATCATATCTATAATATCATATGCTTTCTCTTCATCTTCGACAAGTATATGACTTGCATTCAAAGTCTCTTGTTTTTTAAACATATCAGAATGTTCATTGTAATAATTTACTATCTCTTCATCTGTCACTTTAACTCCTTCAACAATTTTATTAAAAGCATATCCCTTTAATAAATTATCCTTAACAGTCTTTAAAACTTCTTTAAATTCAAAATCATTTTCATAACCGTTTTCTATGGCATCAAGATAAAGGAGTTCTTGATTAACTAATTCCTCTATAATTCTTTTTATGCCTTCTTCTGATTGAAATTGAGCCGCAGTTTGTGGGTTCATTTCATTTAGGAATTTCATAATGTCATTTGTAGTTATCTCTTTGCCATTTACAATAGCAACAACATTCTCGTTATACATAGGTATCCTCCAAATAATTATTTTAAATAAACAGAAAACCTCTTAGATATCTAAGAGGTTTTAGAAGCTTTAATTATAATATAACTATTTCTTCAGCTTGTAATCCTTTTTGACCTTCTACTACACTAAATTCAACTGATTGGCCTTCTTCTAATGTTTTGAAACCATCTTTTTGAATTTGTGAGTAATGTGCAAAAACATCATTGCCTTCTTCAGTAGTAATAAAACCAAAACCTTTTTCTGCGTTAAACCATTTAACTGTACCTTTCATTGTACAACCTCCAAAAATTTATTAATATTTCTTTAATTCATGTAACCTACAACAATAAATTTCTAGTTATACACACTAAAAGGTAAACCGAATTATTGTTACTATTTATTACTCCTGAATTAAAGCTCAATAGTATTGTATCACCTAATTGTTTAAAAATCAACTATTTTATTGAAATTTTTTTATAATTATATATAATTTGTCATATATGCGGTTTTTAATATTCTTCAATCACTCTATTTCAGCTGTTTATACTAAATAAATAGGTTGTATTAAATATGGCTTATTTATATTTTTATAGAATATGTGCTACTTATTGTTAAATTTTTCTATCCTTTTTTGTGCACTATATTCCAAGTTTATGATATGCCTTTTATATTTTGTACCCATCAATGGAGAAGATAGCAAAAAATCTGCAGTTGCTCTATTGTTTGCTACAGGAATATCATATAAAACAGCAATCCTCAATAATGCTTTTACATCAGGATCATGTGGTTGAGCTTCAAGTGGGTCCCAAAAAAATATCATGAAGTCTATTTCACCTTCTGCTATTCTCGCTCCAATTTGCTGGTCACCACCTAGTGGCCCAGATTTATATTTCTTCACATTTAATCCTGTATTTTTTTGGATTAATGATGCAGTAGTCCCTGTTCCACACAAATTATGTTTTGAAAGTTCTTCTTTATTTGCGATCGCCCATCTAATTATATCATCTTTGACATTGTCATGAGCTATTAATGCTATATTCTTTGTAGCTTCCATTTCAATTATTTCCTCGTTTATGTCTATGCCTTTATTAATCATCTATTTTCCCTCCATATTATTTGGCCAAATGCATGATCATTATCCATACTTGTTATCTTATAATTATATATTATTTCATTATTAACTTCTTTAGAAAAAAAATTTACTATTGGCCTGTCATCGTATAATACTTCCTTTTTATATTCAATTGATATGTTTTTTATAAGGTAATTATTCAATATTTGATCATCAGTTGAGTCTATCATCCATTCTAAATACCTAACATTATTCACATGATTATTATTGTCTATATCTGATTTCCTAACATAAATTTCTTTTCCCTTAGTATATAAATAGCTATTGTACTGTTTGAAATCGACCTGTCTTTCAACCATTTTCCCATTATCAGTTGAAAAAGCATGAATCATATCAATTGGAATTCTCTTTGGTCTTTTTGTAGTTGAATCAACTAATATCCATATAGTTGAGGCTCTTGCTAATTCAATATTTTCACTTGATTTCATAATAAACTCACGATAAGCATAAAACTTATTAAATCCTGTAGTCCAGGTTGATACTGTAACTTCTTCTTTTGCTCTGGGATAATCAGATATATCTACTTCCCATCTGTTCAATAGCCATGCAAAATTATTGTTACACAGAGTTTCATGCCCTAACCCAAGAGCATCTATATGCCAAGTTGATGTTTCTGCCATGTATGATAAAATCATTTCTGACTTTAGATAGTTTCCGATTGTTGTATCATAATAAGGTATTATATAAGTTTTAGAGTAATTTTTCATTCTTTTAACTCCTAACATTAGTTGATTGTCTCCTGCCTATTGCTTCTACTTGCTAATATAGATCTAAAAAAGATAGTTAACAATACAATAACACATCCAATTAAAGCCAAACTGCCAGGCTTTTCTCCAAATGCTAAATATACCCATACAGGATTAAGTATTGGTTCAATAAACATAAGTACACTAGCTTCAATTGCATTTACGTATTTTATTGCTTCTGAATATAATATATATGATATTCCTAATTGAAATGTTCCCAATAATAGTATTCCTATTAAATCCGCTAAAGTGAAATGAACTCCACTTAAGAAAAATAGGCCTATAAAAGCTGTCAATAAATGTCCTAAAAGAGTCGTTTCAACTGGAGATTCATCTTTTTGAAACCTTAAGGAAATTGTTACAATAGCTAAAAAAATTCCACTAATTATAGCTATAATATTTCCTTGTAAGCTTCCACCACCCACATCGTCGATAAATACTAAAGCCATTCCTACAATTATAAATAAAATAGACATTACATCATAGTAATGTATTTTTTCTTTTAGAATAAAATAACTTAATATTGCTACCCAAATAGGAGATGTATATTGAAGCACAATTGCATTTGCTGCTGTAGTGAGTTTATTCGCTGCAATGAACCCAATAACCATCATCGAGTAACTGATAGCCCCTGTTATTTGAGCTTTTGAAAATGTGAATTTTGGTTTTCTTACATATGTAAATACTACTATCGAAGAAACTATTGCTCTAGTTCCAGCAATTTCCATAGGTGCTAAATCAACGAATTTTAATAATACCCCTCCTGTACTCAATAGAATCGCCGATAGTATTATATATATCACTGATTTTGTGTGAATATCTTTCATATATGCCTCCAATAAATTTAAAACTTTACTAATAATAAAATAAGTATATAATATTAATTGCAAAATTTCTAGTTGAAAGAGGTAAATTATGCAAATATCTTTAACTTACGAGGAATTATTATATAAATACAAAAACCTAAATTACGTACTCATAGACGTTCGGTCTGAATCTGAGTTCTCAGAGTATACAATACCTGGATCAATTAATATTCCAATATTATCAGACAAAGAAAGGGAAATAGTTGGCTATACTTATACCCATGTAAGCCCTGAGGAAGCTAAATTTTGGGGTATAGAATTTGTGTCGAAGAAACTTCCTACATTATTCAAAAAAATATTGTCTTTGCAAAACGAATATAGTGATCTTATATTTTTTTGTGCAAGAGGTGGATATAGAAGTTCTAGTATTACAGCACTTTTGCAGAGTATCGGTATAAATGCGAGTAAATTAATTGGCGGATATAAAGGATATAGAAATTTTATCAATAAAAATCTTAATTTACTCATAGAACCAATTAACCTAGTTGTACTTTATGGAAATACAGGCACAGGAAAAACAAAAGTCTTAAAAGAATTGCAAAAATTGGATGCTGATGTATTAGACCTAGAATACTGTGCAAATCACAGAGGTTCAGTTTTAGGTAGTGTGGGCTTAAGCAAACCAAATAGTCAAAAAATGTTTGAATCTCTTATCTTTGATACACTTTATAATCGAAAAACAGATTTACTATTTGTTGAAGGGGAAAGTAAAACTATTGGAAAGTGCACAATACCAGATATGCTATTTGATAAAATTAAAAATGGAATTCAGGTTAATATTACATCATCAATTGAAAATAGAATTAATAACATTCGTGAAGACTATATATGTGGAGATGATGAGAATATTATAAAATCTCTAGAAAACCTAAGAAATCGCATGGGAAATCATTGGGTTGATCAAAAAATCAACTTGGTCAGAAATAAAAATTATGAAGAAGTAATTAAAGATTTAATATTATCTTACTATGATCCACTTTATGAAAAAAACAAAAAAGAATATGCACTAACTCTTGAAAATAACAACCCAACTGATACAGCAAAAAAATTGTACGCATATTTTAAAAAAGATGAAAGCTAAGCAAAGCTTTCATCTTTCTTTTTTAATATTTCCATAAATTCAGCACCAGTCATAGTTTCCATTTCTAATAAATAGTTTGCAAGTTCTATGAGCTTTTCCATGTTGTTTTTTAATATAGTCTTTGCCTTTTCATGGGCTTCTTTTATTATTCTCAATACTTCAGCATCTATTCTTGAGGATGTCTCTTCTGAACAAGCTAGAGATGGATCAGCAGAGAGATACTTTGATGTGACTGTTTCCAAGGCCATCATATCAAATTCTTCGCTCATGCCGAATCTTGTGACCATTGCTCTTGCGATTTTGGTGGCTTGTTCAATATCATTTGAAGCTCCTGAAGTAATACTTCCAAAGACGATTTCTTCAGCAGCTCTGCCGCCAGTAATAGTTACAATTCTGTTAAACAGTTCTTCTTTAGACATCAAAACACTCTCTTCTTCTGCTAATTGCATAGTGTAACCCAATGCTCCTGATGTTCTTGGTATAATAGTGATTTTATGCACTGGATCAGAATTAGTTTGCATAGCAGCCACGAGTGCATGCCCTATTTCGTGAAATGCTATTATTCGTTTTTCTTTAGTTGAAATAACAGCTCCTTTTCTTTGATAACCTGCAATAACAACTTCCACTGATTCATCTAAATCTTCCTGAATTATTTTTTGTCTTCCCATTCTAACAGCTCTTAAAGCAGCTTCGTTGATGATATTCGCTAAATCTGCACCAGATGCACCTGCAGTAGCTCTCGCTATAGCATTGAAATCAAGATTGTCATCTGTCTTCACTTTTTTAGCATGTACTTTTAAAATTGCTTCTCTACCTGCTAAATCTGGAAGTTCAACCGGGATTCTTCTATCAAACCTTCCAGGTCTTAAAAGTGCTTTATCCAAAGATTCTGGTCTGTTTGTAGCAGCTAAAATAACGACTCCCTCTTTGCCATCAAATCCATCCATTTCTGATAGGAGTTGATTCAATGTTTGTTCTCTTTCATCGTTACTGTTAAATCCTGAATCATCTCTCTTTTTCCCAATAGTATCAATCTCATCTATAAATACGATGCATGGTGCTTTTTCTTGTGCTTGTTTAAATAAATCTCTAACCTTTGCGGCTCCCATTCCAACGAACATTTGAACAAACTCAGAACCTGAGATTGAAAAAAACGGTACATTTGCTTCTCCAGCAACAGCTCTTGCAAGTAATGTTTTTCCTGTTCCAGGAGGTCCAACAAGCAAAACTCCTTTTGGAAGATTTGCACCTATTGATTTATATTTGCCAGGGTTATGCAAAAAATCTACAATTTCCTTTAGTGCATCTTTAGCTTCCTCTTGCCCTGCAACATCATCGAAAGTTTTACCAGTTTTTGATTCCACATATATTTTGGCATTGCTTTTACCAATGGATAAAACATCTCCTCCACCCATTCTTTTTTGCATCATTCTGCCTAATAATCTTCCAAGCATAACAAAAAATAAAATCGAAATAACCCATGAGATTATCGTAGTAAATATTGATGGAGTTGTATTAGAAACAATCTTAGTAAATTTGACACCCGAATCATATAGCCGATTAACTAGCTCCGGATCATTTATTAATCCAGTTGTATAAACAGTATCTTTATCGGTTTTCTCTTTGATGAAAATTTCCTTATCTGTTATCTCTACTTCTTCTATTTCTCCATTATCCAATTTGTCCAAAAAACTACCATAATCAATTTCCTTTACATTTGGTCCTAAAAACCTTGGCAGAACAATAGAATTCATTACTATTATAATTATTAAGGCAATTAAATAATAAAATACAATTGATCTTTTTGGATTCTTAGGCTTATTTTTTTTCTTCATATCTTCACCCTACCTTAATATCTTTATCAATTGAGTATAAGCTACATCTTTTGCCACGTCAACACTCACATCTTTATAACAGTCTTTATGGTTTACATATTGAGCAAATCCTATAAAAATACATCTTATCGCAGATTTTTTATAATATGGTGAGTTAGTCTCTGCTATAATTCCTTCCTTTTCACCTGAATTTATAATTGACGATAGTATTCTACCTGCATATTCCATGAATAAATCAATTAATTTTTCATTTTCCTCGATTAAATTATACATTGAACCAATATCTACTGCAGACAATAATATCTTCAATGTGGAAGATTTACTTTCAATATTTTCTTCTATAGTATCTAATAATCTATAAATTTTATCTTTAAAAAAAGGAATTTTTTCAACTTCAATAACAATTTTTGTCATTTCAGTATTTAGATAGTAAAGAAGAGCCATGTAAATGGCCTCTTCTTTACTATCAAAATAGTCATAGATAGTACCTTTCCCTATGTTAGCTGCTTTGGCGATTTCTGATACTTTGATATTGTATAGATTTTTACCTTGTTTTAGTAATTCTGCCAAGCCATTAAATACAGCTATCTCTTTATCGGAGTACTCATTAGATCTCATTTAGTTCCTCCTCTACTTCTGCAACTTTTCTTTTCTTGTCTCTCATAAAAATATCATACATGCATGGAACTACAAACAGAGTCAAAATTGTTGCGTAAATTAGTCCTCCTACCACTACCAATGCAAGTGGTTGTAAAACTTCTGCTCCTGTACCGGCTCCGAATGCTAAAGTAGTTAGACCCAGTATCGTAGTAATAGCTGTCATCAAAATCGGTCTCATACGTGTTTTTCCTGCCAAAACTAATGCTTCCTTCTTTTGCATGCCTCTATCTCTTAACTGATTAGTATAATCTACAAATACTATACCATTGTTTACAACTACTCCTGTCAAAACCAAGAAGCCTAACATTGCAATTAAACTAATTGGTTTGTTTGTAAAGTACAGAGCAAATAATCCTCCAGTAAATGCTAATGGTACAGTAAACATTACAATAAACGGCAACGAAAGAGATTGGAATTGTGCAACCATTATTAGATACACAAATATTAAAGCTAATATCAACATATTTGTTAGATCTTTCATCGAAGTTGTTATAAGTTCTTGTTGACCTGCAATTTGAGCTGAATACCCTTCAGGTATTTGTAACTCGCTTAATTTTTGCTCTACTTCTCTGCTCAGAATACCTATGTTATAACCTGTTTTTATATCAGCGGTAACTGAAATATATCTAGTTTGATTATCCCTATTGATGGAACTCATACCTTCTACTTCTTCTATTGTTGCTAAATCTGACAATTTAACCTTTTCTTCTGAATTTGGTATAGTCAATTCAAAATTGTCTAAATCCGCTCTCGTGAAATTCTTATTCGTGCTTTCAACTACAATGACAGGGTAATCTTCTTGAATTTTTGATATATTAGTTGCTGTTTTCGGAGTAGCTATTATATCAGATATTTGAGAATAAACCTGAGCAACTGTTAATTTGTTTTCCATCGCAAGTTCTTTATTGACTGTTATCTTTATTTCCATATTTTGTTTTTCCAAGCCATTTGAAATATTAGTTACACCATCAACAGTCTTCAATAAATCCATTATGTCTTTGGAAACTTCTCTAAGTGTATCTAATTCGGTTCCTTTTATTACAATTTCCATTCCTGATCCAGCTATTGCCGAAATATCCATGTTAGATTCAGAAAGTTTGAGGTTGACTCCCATATCATTTGCAATTTTTTCAATTTCAGCTTTAACTTCACTATTTTTTATTCCGCTTTCCTGATCAAGAAGTATATATATTGAAATCTGGTTTGTGTTTTGACCAAATCCTTGTATTCCACCAAGAAATGCGCCAACACTGTCTATCCCTTCTATATTTAGTATTTCATTTATGACTGAATCTCCAAGTTCCTTTGTTTCTTCGATTGAAGACTCGCTTGGTGCCTCTAGCGTAACTAACATTTGTGGAGATTCCATTGCAGGGATAAATTCGGTTCCTTTTGAATATGCCAAAGCTCCACTTAAGACTAACAACAGTGCAACTACTACTATTACAATAGCTTTTCGTTTAAGTGCCCACTTAAGAAGTTTTTCATAAAGATTTGTAAATCTATGAAAAACTAGTGACTCTTTGCTTGCAGAATTGGATAGTATCGTAGAAGACATAGTTGGAACCAATGTCAAAGCTACTAATAAACTAGCAAACAATGAAAAAGCAATAGTTAGACCCATATCAGTGAACAGCTGTCTTGAGATTCCTTGGATAAATACAATTGGAAGAAAAACGACTGCCGTTGTTAGCGTAGAAGCTGTGATTGCGCCTGCTATCTCATTTGCCCCTATAACTGATGCTTTTACAGATGAATATCCTTCTCCTCTGAGTCTATAAATGTTTTCTATCGCTACGATAGAGTTGTCGACTAGCATTCCTACGCCAAGAGCTAGTCCAGCTAATGAAATTATATTCAAACTTATTCCACTAAAATACATTAACGCAATTGCAAATACTATACTTATTGGTATTGAAAGTGCGATAATCAAGGTTGGCCTTATATCTCTTAAGAAAATCAGCAAAACTAGTATCGCCAATAAACCACCATATAGGATATTGTCTAGCACTGAGTTAATAACAATATCTATATAAACTCCCTGGTCTAGCAATGGTGTAAAATGGATAGATGGGTCTTTTGACGATATCTCTTCCATTTTATTTCTTATTCCCTTTGCAACCTCAGAAGTCGAGTAATTGCTTTGTTTTTGCATTATTAGCATGACGGCGTCATTATTGTTTACTTTTGTATAGAGCTCATCTGAATTATTGATCATGCTAATTTCTGCAACATCGCGCAAATATATTTTCCCTATCATATCATCGCCAGTATCGAATAATAACAGATCTTTTAATTCGCTAACATCAGATAGTTTATCTCCAACTTTAACAACGTATTTCCCATTTTCATCATTTACGTATCCTGCTGGCATTGAAAAATTCTGTGCTGATAAGATTTGAGAAATCATGTTCTTTGTAATTACACCATCTAAGGAAGCTTGCTTAAATGCCTCATCTCTCGCTTTCTCAAATTCTTCAAATCCTTTTTCCAACTCTTTTTGAGCATCAATTAAATTAGCTTTTGCGCTATCAAGTTGTGTATTTAACGCTAATTTTCCATTGTTTAAATTGACCTCTTGTAAAGACAGCTCTAATTTTTTATTTTGTATTTCTTTACTTTGTTTTTCTAATTCATCTATTTTGTCATTCAAAGTGTTTAAAGTATTCTTTAATTCTGTTTTCTTAGCTTCTAATGCCGACTTTTGTGCTTTTACAGTATCTAAAGTTTGACCAGGATATTGAGGACTAGTTCCTCCTCCTGCAGTTAGAACGGCTTCAATTATGTCTAATTCATTTAATTTTTTAGTTATCTCGTCGATACCATTAACTATTTCTTTTTTGTTAGCGTATAGTTGTTGAAGTCCACTGTTTATGGACTCTTCAGCTTTTAAAATTTCTGTTTTAGCACTATTTATTTTTTCTAGTCCTGTATCGATTTGTGTTAACTGTTTATCTCTCTCTAGTTCAATTTGTGCTAGTCCATCCTCAATTTCTCTCTTCCCATCATTTAATTGATTCTCAGTATCTGCTAATTTCGAATCGACAATTTTTAATATTTCACTATTTAAATTATCAATTTTCTCTTGATCAATCAGTACTTCTATTTTCTCTTCAATAAGTCCTTGTCCACTAACAGATGCAACTCCAGCGACACTTTCAAATTGAGGTATTATGTCTTCATTAACGATCTTTGATATTTCATTAGTGTTCTTGCCTTCAATGTCAACTGAAGAAACCATAATTGGAAGCATATCAGGATTTAATCTCATTACCATAGGTTTTTGAACATAGTCATTAAAGTTGTTCTCTATCATATCGAGATTACTGCTAATTTCAATAATTGCAGAATCCATATTCACAGTAGAATTAAATTCCAATATTACAATGGATTGATTTTCATTCGAAATAGATTGTACATTTTTTACATCATTAATAGTAGAAACTGCTTGCTCAATAGGCTTAGTAACAGTAGTTTCTACCTCCTCAGGACTTGCTCCCGGGTACACTGTCATAATTAGTACGTAAGGTAGTTCCAGATTTGGTAATAAATCCGTCTTTAAATTCATGAAAGAAACTACGCCTAAAACAAGTACTAACACTACAGCTACAAAAACCGTATATGGTCTTTTTACGCTTAATTTTGGTAACATTTTAGTCCCCCTTTTATTTTCGACTGACTGGTCGGTCACAATATATTATAGGAGCAGAAACTATATTTGTCAATAAAAAGGTTTATAAAAAGTGGCAACCCACTTTTTATAAACCTATTAATTCGTCAATCTTCGATTTATCAAAGCCAACTACAATATTGCCATCAATATCAATTACAGGGACCCCTCTTTGTCCTGATTTTTGAACCATTTCTACAGCTTTATCATAGTCTTTTGTCACATCATACTCAGTAAAATTTATACCGTTTTGTCTAAAGTAATCCTTTACTTTAGTGCACCAAGGTCAAGTTGGAGTTGAATAAATTTTTATATCCATAATAGATCCCCCCATTTATCTTTGTTTTCTTTATACCATCATTTTTATACGTCTAAACATTTCGACATAAAATAATTTAATGATTTATCTGCCTAAAATATTTTTTTATCCAAATAATCCAGATTATATCTTTGCATAAGATCTATTATTTTGAGTGAATACAATGGATCTGTAGCATATCCACATCTTCTTATTGCCCATGCCGCTTTATATGGATCATTCATCACATCTTCAAATGGATTGTATCTATCGTTGTCTAATAAAAATTTTATGTGATCGTCCCAGCTTTCTTGTGCAGAATTATATTTTTTAAATCTAGCATCTACAACATATTTTAAACCGTTATATACTTCCCATGTTGTTGAAATGATATAAGGTTCATTATTCTTGCTTTTTATTCCAAATAAATTGTTTGATTTTTCGCCACTGTATTTATCAGAAGGCACTTTTTGCCCCCATCCAGTTTCTAAGATGGACTGTGCAACTTTAAATGATTGCGATATCAATTTGTTGTTTGATTTTTTTGCAAGATTAGATACGAAATATATATAATTATCTTTTTCTGTAATACTATATGGTCCGTAGACCCTCCCTGTATATACTTTGAAATTAATAGTTTCACTCTTAATTAAAGTCCCATTATAATTTGCAGTGGCATAAACAGTCCAATTTCCATATTCATTAGCTAATGGTTTGAATTGACATCCTGAGAGATTTCCAGGTATCACTTTTTTTATGTTTTTCTCACCATTAATGAACACGAATTTAACGTCGCTTACTTTCACATTGCTTTCAGCATTTACTGTCTTTCCCTCAGAAAGTACCACTTCATTAGGGCCAATACCGCTAAAATAAAGATTTGGCTTGCCATCTACAACTACTCTCACAGGTTTTGATGAGATATATTTGCCAGATGTATCTTTTACCTTCACTAAAAATTCTTTTTCTCCAGAATCACCAGGCACGGGTATATATCTGTAGCTTCCATAAGGTAATGTGGTTAGGATTTTTTCTTCATTTGTATTTATATCTCTTATAATATATTGTGTTTCTAAACAATCAAAGTTTCTGACAGCATTTATTGTAACCGGCTTGTTAATAACAGCATTTTCTTTAACTCCAGATAGCGTTAAAGACTTATCTACAGTTATAGATATATTGTATTCTTTACTCGCTATAATATTTGAGTTTAGATCATATGCATTTATTGTAAGCGAATAATCGCCTTTTTCGTTATAATTTGGAGTCCAAACTGTAGCTCCATATGGATCGCAATTATCTAATGTCTTGACTTTCCCTGTTGTTTTATTATTGAGCACATAATCTACTTTTAGTAGTGAGAAATTTGACTGTGGTGTAAATTTTACTTGATTTCTAAATTGAACTTCATTTTCTAACTCTGATATTGATATTTGAGGATTAACATCGATTATAACTTTTTTTGCAGAAGCAGCTAATAACTTGTTGTTTAAATCATATGCGGCTAAGACTAGTATTTTTTCTCCGTTTTGTTCAATATATGGGATAAATTCTACCTGATTGTTAATTAATCTTGTTTGTGAAGCAACATATCCTGTATGATTATTAGGATTAAGTATAAGTAGCCTTACATAGTCAACATTGTTTTGGTAGCTTTTGCCCATCTTATAATTTACACTTATTTTGCCATCTATGAATTGATTATTATCAACTGATAATATATCTAAATCATAATAAGTATTTCGAATTGTGCTCTTTTGTGAATCTATTTCTACAGTCTTAGTTTTTTCGTTGTAAGTTATGCCGATATCAAAAGCTTCTCCAACAACTCTAAGCGGTACATAAGTAAAATCATTATATATGATTGGCTTTGTGTCTATTACAATGTAATCTAAATTGTCATATCCTACTATTTGGCTATTAATAATTAAGCTAATTGATTTCTGACCTTTTTTTGCAAATACCGCCCTGTTAGTTCCATCCCATTCAACTGTTCCACCAAGTTTTTCAGTTATAAATCTGATTGGAACTAAGGTCCTCCCATCTCTAATAATAGGTTGTGCTGCTGATGTATAATCTTTTCCATCAATTAGAATCCTTAATTCTGCCGCCTCGCTTTCACTACAACCTGTAAAAGCTAATACTACAAACACCACAATAATCACTAAATATTTACTATATCTATTCATCATAGTCCCCTTTGTAAAAAATATTCTTCCCTCGTCATCGAATAACAACAATCGTCATAAACTTTTCCATCATATGTAATAGTAGCTTTCCTCAAAACCCCTTCATGATTAAATCCACATTTTAAAATAACATTTTTTGATCTTTCGTTGAAGGGATAATGATACACAGAAAGGACATCAACAGATAATTCTATGAAAGCATAGTCAATAATAGCTTTTGAAGCTTCTGTAGCAAATCCTTGACCCCAATAATTTTCGCTTAGAACATACCCCAACATTTTTGCATCCTTATTATCCCTTTTTCTGTCTTTGTGTAATCCAATTGAACCAATGACTTTATTTTCAGATTTCAATTCAATTGCCCAAACTTCATCACTTAGTATGAAATTTTTTAAAATTGAAAGTGATTCTTCTTTTGATTTATGAAAATCCCAACCTGCATTAGGCCCTACATTTGGGTTTTTTGCATATTCATAAAAATCCCCCAAATCAGATAATTTAAATCGTCTAAGTAAAAGTCTTCTTGTATTGATTTCCTTCAATATACCACATCCTCAAATAAATTTTATAAGTTGTTTTCAAAATCGTTATTGATAATATCTATAAAAATATCAACTAAAAATGGGTCAAATTGCGAACCAGCATTTTTACGTATTTCTTCAACGGCCTGTTCAATAGTTAGCTTTTTTTTGTAAGGTTTATCTTTTATCATAGAGTCAAATGCATCAATTATTGCAACTATTCTTGAATATAGAGGTATAGATTCTCCACTAATTCCTCTTGGGTATCCGGTACCATCCCATTTTTCATGATGAAATAAAATATAATCCGCTAGGTTGGATAATTCCTTAGATGCCATAGCTATTCTATAACCCATTTCTGGATGTTTCTTTATAACCTCCCACTCTTTCTTCGTAAGATTATCTGGCTTATTCAATATTTCAGAATCTATAGTTATTTTGCCAACATCGTTAACAGAGCATAGTACCTTTAACATATCGATTAATTCTGGTTCCCAACAAAGTTTTTCTCCAACTTTCTCAATTAATGCATCAAAAAATTCACTTAAGTCAAATGATGTTGGTTCTTTATACAGTAACACTTCTTTAATTGCTTCGATATGATTCTTTTGTACAGTTGTTCTCTGATTTAGCTTTTCTGTATACATTAAGTCTTCCGCTTTACTGATGCTATCCTCAATACTTAATTCTAAAGAATCTCTTGTATATCCGCCAATTGATAGACTAATTTTTATAGGATCTAATTGATTCAAATTGTTAAAAACAATAATGTTATTTTTAATTCTATTAATTACTTGGTCGCATTCTTGACTGTCAGTATTTGGAAGGAAAATTAAGAATTCATCTCCACCGTTTCTAATAATTATATCACTATTTCTAGTGGAATTCTTTAATATTGCTGCCACATCTCTTATCAATTTGTCGCCATATGCATGTCCAAATCCGTCATTGACAAATTTAAGTCCATCAATGTCTGAAAAAATGATAGAGGAAGGCATGTATCTTTCTTCATCTATTTTTTTTATTGCTACTCCTAAGTAATTTCTATTATAAGTATTTGATAATTGATCAATGTATGCTAAGCTTTCCTCATCAACGTATGCTAAGCTTTCCTCATCAACTTCATTTTTCGCTACTTCTGCTAAATCTATTACAATTCCAATAGCACGATTAAAATAATTTGGTGAATCTAAAAATGGCATCCCAATTTCTAACAAACACTTGTGTTCACCAAAATCATTTAACAATCCATATTTAATAATATAACACTTTTTTTCATCAACTGCTTGCGCTATTTTGCTCGTCCTAAATTTTCTATGCTCTTCATCTATTAATTTATTTGTAAAATATAAAAAGCTACCATTTATTTCATTCTTATTAATCCCAATTAGACTATTAATGTTCTTTGAAACATAAAATGGATTGTTTGAATTTAAGTCATTAATATAAAACGCAAAAGGTAATTCCTTTGTATTGATGCCAAATATTTCTTCAAATATACAATTTAAGTCATAAGCTTTAATTATGATCATTATATGATTGTCTTTCATGGTTACTAGTTCCATTGAATAAATCGTATCATTTTTTATAACGTAATTTGTTTTAGAATTATTATTCACAAAATTGTATATTTGATAATAATCAAGGGTGTCAGAATATTCATATAAAAAATCAGAAGCTTCTAAAAACGACTTGCATAAATCATTGAATTCTTCGCTTGATTTAATAAATAGACAATCGTAAATAATACCCTCATTGTTAAATAAAGTTTCAATAATAGAATATTCTCTCTTATGAATCTTAAATCTATCCCCGAGACAATACATAAAAAAGACCCCTTAGAATTTTTATTTTAATATTTATACCCAGTTATTTAAGTTTCATCTAATTTTCACAAATTATATATAGATTTATGTTGTTTTTATGTTATACTAACATAGTAATAAATTGATGAGAGGAGAAATACAATGAAATTAAATCCAAAAAAATTAATTGTTTTACTACTGCTTATTAGTATTTTAAGTTCCATATTGATAGGATGTAGTAATTCAGGCTCAGACGAAGTTGTGGCGCAAGTAAATGATGTAAAAATTACCAAAGACGAGTTTTATGATTATTTGGTTAGCCAGAATGGTGATGATGCAATAAACGCATTGATACTAGAAAAAATAATAGAGTTAGAATTGAAAGAAAATAATATTGAAATTACACAAGACCAGATAGATGCTGAATACCAAAAAGCAATTGAATCTTATGGCGATGAAGCTACAATGGAACAAGCTTTGGCTTACTATGGATACACAAAGGATGAATTCTTGAAAAATATAAAAATGAATTTAAGTATAGAAGCTTTAATTGAGCCTTCAATCACAATAACGGATGATGAAATCAAAGCTTATTTCGATGAAAATACAGATGACTTCAACCAAGCTGAACAAGTTAAAGCTAGCCATATACTTTTAGATACCGAGGAAGAAGCTAAACAAGTGCTTGCTAAAATTCAATCTGGTGAATCTTTTGAGGACTTGGCAAAAGAATATTCCACAGATACTGCAACTGCAGCTAATGGTGGGGATTTAGGGTTTTTTACTAAAGATGAAATGGTTGAAGAATTCTCTAATGCAGCATTTGCACTAGGTGTTAATGAAGTTAGTGAGCCCGTTAAAACAACATATGGCTATCATATAATTAAAGTAACTGATAAGAAAGAAGCAAAGGTAGCTACATTAGAAGATTCTAAGGAAGAAATAAGAGATATATTAAAAGATCAAAAAATACAAGAACAATATCCAACATGGTATCAAACTGTACAATCAAAATACACAATAACTAACAACATTAAGACAAATTAACAAAAGCCACCCTCAAATTGTAGGGTGGCTTTTCTTTATAATTTCTTTGAGAATATAGCTAATACTAATATGACTAATAATCCAAATATCATGAGGCTAGTTTGTTCTATTGATAAAATTCCCAGTATTGCTACGACTGCTATAGCAACAGGAACTAAATATTTTATTAGAGCATACCACAAATTAAATAATCCAAATTCAGCTGTTCCACTGTTTGTCAACTCATCTTTTAAATCTTCTTTGTTCATAAACCATCCAACAAATACTGCTATCAATAGTCCACCAATGGCTAAGAATATTTTATCTGTTATTATATCAAAGAAATCAAATATTGCTACACCAAAGAGTTTTAAGTTTGGAAATGCACCTAATGACAACGATGCAAGCACTGACATTATTGTCATTACTACACCAGTAGAAATAACTGCTTTAGTTCTCCCAAATTTTCTTTCATCTATCAAATAAGCAACTACAACTTCAAGCAGTGATATTGATGATGTTAAAGCAGCTATTGTCAAAGCGATAAAGAAAACTGCTGACAACAAAGGTCCAATTGCTCCCATTTCTGCGAATATTTGTGGTACAACTACAAATACTAGACCAGGCCCTTGATCTGGTTGTAATCCAAATGCAAAAAGAGCAGGGAATATTGCTATACCAGCAAGTAAAGCAACTAGTGTATCCAAAGCAGTAATTATTACTGCGTTCTTTGGCAATTTTTCTTGTTTACTAATATAACTTCCATAAGTGATCATGCAGCCCATACCTAAGCTGAGTGAAAAGAACTGCTGCCCTAAAGCATTTAAAAACGTCTCTCCTGTAACCTTGCTAAAATCTGGATAGAATAAGAATTTCAATCCCTCACTTGCACCTGGCAATGTTATGCTCCTAATACAAATTAATATTAGCAAGACAAATAATGTAGGCATTAAAATCTTTCCTGCTTTTTCAATACCAGATGAGATCCCTCTAGCCACAATAAATAAATTCAGAAACATAAAAACTAACATCCATATAAGCGGTTGAATTGGGCTAGTAATAAAATTTCCAAAGCTTTCAGCTATTGCTCCTTTATTAGCCAATAACCCTGTAAAAGATTTTACTATATAAGCTACAGACCAACCTCCAACTACTGGATAAAATCCCATGATTAAAAATGCACTTAATACCCCTATGACTCCGGCAAAAGTAAATCTCTTGTTTAATTTTTTGTAGGCACCTACTGCGGATAATTCCGTTCTTCTACCAATAGTAAATTCAGCTATCATTACGCTCAATCCTATTAAAACTACGAAAATTAAATAAATTAGTATAAAAGCCCCTCCACCATTTTCGCCAGCAAGATAAGGAAATCTCCATATATTTCCTAATCCTATCGCTGAACCTGCTGCTGCAAAAATAAATCCTATACTGCTGGTCCAATTATCCCGTTTTTTACCTTCCATCGATATTCCTCCTTAATAAGTATTTATCACTGTCATATATTATAGTTGTACATTGCTATGGGAATATATTAATATAAATAATAGAATTTGTCTATATATTTTTCTGATTATTTTGAAATGTTTGTTAATCGTTTGACTAATCGCTATTTTAAACGCTTTTATTTTTGTATAGAAAACTAAATTTCGAATAAATAACTCTAAACCTTTTAGTACACAAATTAAAAAAAATCACTTCAGAGACTATTTAGTCTCTGAAGTGTTATTCTCCATTTGCTTTAATATTTCTATTCTTACTTTCTCTATCTTTTTATCTTTTATTTCCTCTATTGTAAAGACAACATCATTATCAGCAATAGATAGCTTAGTGTTTTCCTCAGGTATATAGCCCAATTTATATATTAAAAATCCCCCTACTGTATCGTATAATTCATTTTCATCATCTATACTTAAGTCTAATGTATTATTTAATTCTTTAATAGAAGTTGAGCCCCTAACTATATATATTCTTTCTGACAATTGTAAAATGTCAGGCTCATCAAAATCATATTCATCATCAATGTCTCCCACGATCTCTTCAAGTAAGTCTTCCATTGTAACAATTCCTGAGAAGCCTCCGTATTCATCTATTAATACAGCCATATGGATCTTCTTTCTTTTCATATCGATAAAAAGTTCATCTATAGGTTTATTTTCAGGTACAAAATATGGTTCTCTCAATATTTCCATTAAATTCACGTCATAAAATCCATGCTTGTATGCTTCAAGTAAATAGTCTTTCAAATACAAAATCCCAATAATATTGTCAATATCTCCTTTATATACTGGTATTCTTGAGTATTTGAGATTTAACAATTCATCAATATAATCTCTAAGGTTGTCATCAATGTCAATCATAAAAACTTCTGTTCTAGGCGTCATTATTTCAGACGCTTTGCTGTTGTCAAAACTTATTACACTTTTTATCATATCTCGCTCAATCGGATTAATAACACCTTGTTCATGCCCAACTTCTATCAATGAGCTAATTTCTTCAATCGTAATTTTTTGTTCAATGTCTTTTTGATTAAATCCTATAATCTGCAATATTTTATTGGTAGAAAATGATAAAAAATTTACAAATGGTTTCATAATCTTTGAAAAACTAGAAATAGGTTTGACAACCGCCATTGCAAACTTTTCAGGGTTCTTTAGAGCAACTCTTTTTGGTACTAGCTCACCAAAAACTAGAGTTATGTATGACAGCAATATAGTGATAATAATAAACGATAGATCTTGCGCAAAAGGTATAGAAAACTTAACTAAAAAATCTCCCAATAACTTTGATATGCTAACAGCTGCAGAAGCCGATGAAAAAAATCCAGCAAAAGTAATACCTACTTGAATTGATGATAAAAATTTTGAAGGTTCTTGTAAAATATCAAGTATTAGAATTGCTTTTTTATCTCCTTCTTCAGCTTTACTAGTAAGTCTGTACTTATCTATTGATACAATTGCCATCTCTGAAGCGGCAAAAAAGGCATTTATTAAGGTTAAGAACAAAATTAGTATAAGTTTTCCTATTATATTCGATTCACTATCTTGCACATATAACACTCCTTCTATAAGTGTATATTAATATTAATGTTATTATATATTATTATATTCCCAATATAAGTCAAATTAATCATCTTCATGTGTTTGAAATTCCAATAAATACTGATAAAATTCTAATATATTGTCAAATTTTATTTCACATTTGAGGTGTTTACCAATTCCTATTGGTATCATACCTGCACTTTTTATGCTTTCAATCCCAGCCTGGGAATCTTCTATGCCAATACATTCATTGGGTTCAAGTTCTATTAATTCACAAGCCCGTATAAAGATTTCAGGATCAGGTTTTCCTTTTTTAACACTAGTTGGGTCAACAACAGCGTCAAAATATTCATAAATTTCTAAAGCTTTAAGTAGAAATTCAGCATTTTTACTAGACGATGCTAAAGCTATTTTTTTGTTATTCTTTTTTAGCAAATTAAGTAATTCAATAACTCCATCGTTTAAATCTCTCCTAGAATAATTCTTTATCTTATCTAGATATATCTCATTTTTTCTTTCAGCTAAATTCTTTTTATTGGATTCATCTAACAAAATACCGTTATCATTATAGCTCAAAACAATTTCAAGTGCTTCCATTCTTGGAATACCTCTTATTTTGTCGAGTACATCATTTGGTAAATCAAATCCTAATTCATTGGCTAATTCTTTCCATGCCTCATAATGTGCATTTGAGGTTTCTGTAATAACACCATCCAAATCAAATACAGTTCCACTAAATTTAATCATGGCACATTCCTCTCTGCAATGGAATATTAATATTGTTGCCGTTAGAAATTAAATACTCCTGTCCATATATTTTAATTGTTATTTCATTTCCTTCTAGTAAATTTATATTTATTTGATTAGTTACATCTATTTCAATTATACAATCTTTATAGTTAATTTTAAAATTATATCCTTGCCATTGCTGCGGTACACTAGGTCTAAGGATTAACGTATTTTCGCTTAACCTTAAACCAGCAAATCCTTGAATTACACTTAAAACCGTACCCCCAATGTTTGCCAAATGCAATCCATCTTTCGTATTTTGGTGAGTGTCGTGTATATCCAAAGAAACAGACTGTATAAAATAATTATAAGCTTTCTCTAGAAATCCGTATCTACTAGCCATTATTCCATAGATACAATAAGATAAAGAAGAATCGTGAGTTGTTATGTTTTCATAATATTTATAACTATTTTCCATTTTCTCGAGCTCTGCATACTCTTCAAGCAAAAGATGAGCTAATACTACATCTGCTTGCTTCAAAATTTGATATCTGTATATAGTTAACGGGTGATAATATAGCAATAACGGCCTCTTATCAGAGCCTAAATCCCACAATGGTTTTTCCAAAAAAGTAGAATCCTGTGAATAAACACCTAGATTGTTATCATATAATAGAAGAATGTTATCCGATGCATTTTTCATCAAATTAATTTCTTCTTCGGATAAATTGATTTTTTCAATTAAAACTCTAAATTTTTCTGAAATAGTTTCATTTTCAATTTCAGAAAAATAATTATATAGCTCATAAGCCTTCTCTAAGTTAAACTTAGCCATCATATTTGTGTAATAGTTATCGCTTACTATTGCTGTATATTCATCTGGTCCCGTTACTTCATGAATATGAAAAACATCTCCTGAAAAATTTCCTATTTGTAACCATATTCTCGCAGTTTCAAAAATAACTTCTAAGCCTTTTTCTACCATAAAAACTGTATCTTCAGAGTATAGATAATAGATGTAAAAAGCATATGCAATATCGGCATTTATGTGATATTGAGCAGTACTTGCCGGAAAATATCCTGAACATTCAATACCTGATATGGTTCTCCACGGATAAGCAGCTCCCTTTCTATGTCCAAGTTCTAATGCCCTATTTCTTGCGCTATCTAGAATATTGTATCTGTATTCAAGCAGACTTTTAGCTCTTTGAGGTTGATTTGCTACAAGAACGGGAAAAATATATATTTCAGTATCCCAAAAATAATGTCCCTCATACCCCTCACCAGATAAACCTTTTGCCGAAACGTTAGAATAAGGATCAATTCCTACATTTTGTAATAATTGATATTGCATAAATCTAATCGATTTTTGATCATTTTCGTTCCCATATATTTTAATGCCAGAATTATGCCAAAAATCGCGTAAATAATTTTTCTGTATTTCTAATAGTGTTTCGTAATTTTCATATGACAAATGCTCTAATATGTCATTTGCTGATCTCAATGGATCTGCATACCTTAAGCTATCAGTAAAAACACAAACTTTATCAAGTGTTAAATGAAAATTTGATGTTATCATTGTTTCAATTTTTGTTTCTTTTATTGAGTTTTCAATTGCGTATTCATTTTCTGACAAAACGATATGTTTAACAATTGTCGCTTGACTCAAATTTGTATTACTTGTATTCATGAGTAAATAACTAATATCTGCGTTTTCACCTAAATCTTTAACTTTCAGTAATTGTTTTTGTTCGCTACTTATTCGAGGATCATTAGGATCTGCATAAGTTGTCACATCTCCATCTATCACGCTTAATAGAGCTATTTCTCCATCATATATTACCTCTATTTTATAGGTAACTACATTATAGTAAACGAAAGAAGCCAATCTTCTAAATTTAAGATACGCCTTTTTATTGCTTCGCGTAATAAATTCATACGATCTTACTGTTTCCCCGTTATCATAATCTATATATCTATTATAGTTTTTATATTTAGTATTAACTAATTGCGCAGGTTCTCCATCTAAATAAACAATACAGGTTTGGGTATCAGCTATTTTAGGCTGTTTATCATATTCCTTAGGTAATCCAACAGCTTTTTCTGCATGAATCATTTCAACTCTATCATAAAGTCCATTTATATAACTTCCTCTGATACTATCTCCAGAAGGATATCCTTCTTCAAATGCTCCCCTAACTCCCACATATCCATTTCCAACCATAAATATACTCTCATTTTTTAATTGTGATAATGGATCATAATTTTTTTCCTCGTATCTATACATAAGCCTCACCTTCAATAAGCTAGTGATTTTTGTGTTTCTACATCAAAAAGATGTATTTTTTCTTTGTCAAATATTATGTTTATTTCATCGTCTATTTTTAAGTTTGAAGTATGGTCAGTTTTTAAAACATATTGTTTGCCATCCAGTCTAAAATATATATTGAGATCACTACCTAATAATTCAGTAAATTCTACTGCTGCCTTTAATCCTTCTCCGTTTTCGGAAATAAATACATCCTCTGGGCGAATTCCAACAATTACTCTAGAATTCTCATGAGATTTATTTTTCACACATTGTTTTAGTCTTTCAGATAATTCATATTTAACTCCATATACGTCTAAAAGTTTGCCATCTACTATGTTCCCATCAAAGAAATTCATTTGCGGAGCCCCTATAAATCCAGCTACAAATAAATTTGCTGGTGAATTATAAATCACACGGGGATCATCTACTTGTTGTATTTCTCCATTATTCATAACACATATTCTTGTTCCCATAGTCATTGCTTCTGTTTGATCATGTGTAACATAAATAAATGTAGTTTCTAGGTCTCGATGCAATTTAATTAATTCAGCTCTCATTTGAACTCTTAATTTTGCGTCTAAATTTGATAAAGGTTCATCCATCAAAAATACTTGCGGTTTTCTAACTATTGCACGTCCTAAGGCAACTCTCTGTCTTTGACCACCAGATAATTGTTTTGGTTTTCTTTTCAAAAGTTCTGTTATGCCAAGGATTTCTGACGCCCAATTGATTCTTTCATTAATTTCTTTCTTTGGAGTTTTAGCTAGCTTTAAACCAAAAGCCATATTGTCATAAACACTCATGTGAGGATAAAGTGCATAATTTTGAAACACCATAGCTATGTTTCTATCTTTAGGAGAAACATCGTTAATCATTTTATCTCCAATGTATATTTCCCCTTCGGTTACTTCTTCAAGCCCAGCAATCATTCTCAATGTGGTTGTTTTTCCACAACCAGATGGTCCTACCAAAACCATAAATTCTTTGTTTTCAATATCTAAATTAACATTTTTAACTGCATGATACCCATTAGGATATTTTTTATTTACATTTATTAATTTTACATTTGCCATATACAACCTCTCCTATCAATCAATTAGAGCTGTCAAAGCTCCATATCTAGTACAAATTTTCCCTGCGATATCATTTGAAAAATGTGCGATTTTTATTATCTCATCCCTATCTGCCAATATCATTTTTTTATCTTCAAATTGAGCAACTTTATAGAGGAATGCACCTATATATCCGTCTCCAGCTCCTGTAGTATCAATAGCTTTGATTTTTTCAGCTCCAATATTTATTTCATAATTTTTATTGAAAATTATGCTCCCATTTTTACCTAGTGTTACAGCAAAAGTTGTATTAAATCTTTCTCTCAATATATTTATCGCTTCAGATGTGGATTCGTTTTCTGCTACTATTTGTAGTTCTTCTTCGTTTAATTTAACTAAATCTGATTTTTGAATAAAGGGCATAATAGAATTCTTAAATTTTTCCCTTTCTTTGTTCCAAAAGAAGTTTCTATAATTGGGATCAAAAGATATGAATTTGTTTTCTTTTAAGCTTATTTCCAATAATCTTTGATAGCTACTATTTAATTTTCCTTCTAATAATGCCGTTGCAGAGCCAAAATGAACTATATCAAAATCAGCGAATTCGTTTAATTCAATTTGTGATAAATCGAAATCTTTATCCGCTCCTCTGTAAAAAATAAAATCTCTATCACCATTTTCGTCAATTGTTACGAATGAAATTGTTGTTGGAGTTTCAACTTTTCTTAAATATTTGTTAGATACATTGTTTTTAATCAAAACATTCTCAATTTCATTTCCAAAACTGTCCTTTCCTACACTCCCCATAATAAAAGCTTTTCCTCCAAGTATTCCTATTACTTGGGCTACATTTGCAGGAGCTCCACCAGGATTTAATGTAAATCTTTTTACTAGTGAAGGCTTCTCTTCAATAAAGTCTATTAGCATTTCGCCTATACAAAGAATATTACTCATATCACACCTACTTTATATTTTTTGTGCTTTCTCTCACTATAAGCTGATATTTCATTGATGTTATAAATTTTTCATCTTCTTCATTGTTAAGTGAATGATTTTTTTCAATCATATCAATCATTATCCTTATTGCTAAATCTCCCTGTTCTTCAAATGGTTGCCTAATTGTTGTAAGAGATGGATTATACATTCTTGCTAAATCAACATCGTCAAATCCGACGAAAGATATGTCATCAGGTACTCTTATATTGTGTTCAATACAACATTTAATTGCTCCTATTGCTAGTAAGTCAGAAGCGCAAAAAATTGCTGTTGGCAAGTTCCCTTTTTTTATAAATGTCTCCATTGCAGAGTATCCATCATCAAATGTATACCAGCCCTCTTCAACTAACTTTTCATCATAATAACCATAACAATTTAATTTGTCTCTATAGCCAAGAAACCTTTTCTTTCCTGAGTGATAATCAGATAGTGGGCCTCTTATCATAGCTATTTTTTTATGACCTATATCAATTAAATATTGTACGGCGTCTTGGCTTGCTTTATAATTATCTATTTTTATCGAGGGAATAGATGTTAGTGAACTATCTGAGCCTATCATTATAATAGGTTTCTCAAATTCAACCAATGTCTTATGGAACTCTTCGCTTCCATGATCAGTAACTAAAATCAACCCATCCACTCCCTTGTCTTTCATGATGTTGATATGCTTTATCTTCATATCAATATCAAAATCAGTTGCAGTAATTAATAATGAATAATCTCTATTCCTGATGTAGGATTCAGCTCCTGCAATGATTTTGGAGAATACTGGATTTGACAAATCTGGTAGTATTATTCCAATTAAATGTGATTTTTTTAATGATAAACTTCTCGCAACTGAACTAGGTCTAAAGTTAGTTTCTTTAATGATTTCTAGAACTTTTCTCCTAGTTTCTTCACTTACTGCCTCTGAATTGTTTAAGACTCTTGATACAGTTGCTTTTGATACCCCTGCCGCTTCAGCAATTTCTTTTATAGTAAGTTTCATTGTTTCACTCCTTTGTAGTTACTTAATAGAGCCAGATACCATCCCTTTTATTATGTGCTTCTGTCCAAATAAGAAGCCGATGATTATTGGAGCAGCTGCCATTAGTGCTGCTGTCATAATCAAATCCCATTTCTTAACAAATGAACCAGCAAATGCTGATATAGCTAAAGGTATTGTTTGTAATGGTTGTCCTATTCCCAATATTAAAGATGGTAGCAAAAAGTCATTCCAAATCCAGATAGCATTTAGTATACAGATAGTAACAAATATAGGTTTTAATATGGGCATTATAATCGAAAAGAATATTCTTGGTTTAGAACACCCATCTATTAATGCTGCTTCTTCTAATTCATAAGGTATTGATTTAATAAAGCCATGAAACATAAAAACTGCCAGTGGTGCTCCAAATCCAATGTACGCAAATATCATACCTTGATAAGACCTCAACAATTGTATATTTAAGTTATTTCCTATAATTCTAAATAAGGATACTAGCGGAAACATTACCACTTGAAATGGAATAACTAGTCCACTAATGAAAATCAAAAATATAAAATTAGACAGTTTCGATTTAGTCCTTACAAGTACCCATGCAGCCATTGCCGAAAAAACAGATATAAAGAGCAAAGATAAAACAGTTATTATAGTTGATGCATAGACACTTGAAGCATAGTTTATACTTGGATTTGTCCATATGTTAACTATATTATCAATTAATTGTCCCCATCTATCTGGAAGCGCTATAGGATTGGTAATAATTTCAAGTGAAGATTTTGCTGAATTTATTATTACTATAAAAAAGGGAAACAAAACGATTAAAAACAATATCAGCGTAATCAAACCAAGCAATACTTTTGTAATATTTTTCTTTGTAATCATTACATCTCAATCTCCTTCTTTTTATTATTGTATACCTGTGCTATAGATATAACTGAAAGAAGTAAGAAGAAAATTACTGCTCTTGCTTGTCCTTCAGCCATATTATTGTATTTAAAAGCCACATTATATATATGAACTGCTAATAGTTCAGTTGAGTTAACTACTTCACCCTTAAATATGTCTGTCGGCCCACCATTTGTTAAAGCTACTATAATATCATATTGTTTGAATGATGTTACAAGTGTTAGAAAGGAAGTTATAGTAAATGCTTGAGCTATCATAGGCATAGTAATGCTTCTAAACTTTTGCCATGAATTAGCCCCATCTATTTCGCTTGCTTCAAGTAATTCCTGAGGTACATTTAAGAGTGCCGCAACATAAATCATCATTATATATCCTGCATACTGCCATGTAAAAGCAGTTATTAGCCCAAATAATGTCAAATCTGGATCTGCCAATATCAATAAATTTTCTATAAAATCTATTCCCAAGCTACCTCCAATCTGAGGAACTACACTCTTAAATATAAACTGCCAAATGTATCCAAGTACCAATCCCCCTATAAGATTTGGAACAAAAAAGCCTGCTCTAAAGAAATTCCTAAATTTGATCTCCCGTGTAACTAGGAAAGCAAATATTAGAGCTACTGCATTTATAGATATTACACTTATGAATGTAAAAATAAAGGTTCTGATTAGTGAGTATTGAAATTTTAAATCTGAAAACATTGCCTTGTAATTATTCAAACCAACCCAATTTACTGCAACTCCAGGAACTGCTTGCCAATCAGTCATCGAGTAATATATTCCCATGAAAAAAGGAATTATTACTACAATTATAAAAGAAATCAAAGCTGGAGATACAAATAGCCAGAATACTAATTTATCTTTAGTTTGTCTTTTCATGGTTACACCTCTTTATATAAATATATGAAAGGGCAATATTGCCCTTTCATAGTTATTTTAATGCTTCAATTGCCTTTTGTATTTGATCAATAAATCCTTGTTTGTCAATGTCTCCCTTAGCATAACTTTCATAGATTGGTCCAAGAGTACCCATCCCAAATCCATCAGGCATATCATTTTGAAGCCAAGTATAAGCTCCATTCTCTTTAGCCATCCATTCAGTAACATTAGCTGACAATGGAGTACTTGGTTTTATAGTAACATTGTTAAAGGCAGGAACCATTTTTGCCTCATTTACCATATAATTATGGCCTTCTTCAGTTGTTGCCATATAATTTAAAAAGTCTTTTGCTACTTCTATATTTTTGCTATCTTTATTGATTACATAAAATGATGGTGCTCCAATAAATATTGCATTATGTTCTCCACTTACAGAAGCATGAGGTACAAAACCCATTGGAAAATCTACACCATTTTGAACAAGCCAAGGATCTATCCAGTTGCCTTGATGGATAAACACAGACTTACCAGTTGCAAATTGGCCAACTTGAGAATCGTAATTTCCAGTTAGAAGGACTGATTTATCAGCATATTTGAATAATAATTCAACCCAATCAGCATATTCAGTCAAACGTTGCATGTCAGCTTCGCCGTTATTTAACTTGTCTAAAACTGTTCTATCTCCGTATGGAAGGCCTGCTGAAAGATATCCATTAAAATTATGAAGCCCAGTAACCCATCTCATATCCGGTCCAGCTGCCATAGCTACCACAGAATCAATTCCTAGGTCATCTTTCATTGCATCAATTTTTGCAAACGCATCTTTATATGCGTCAATATTCGTTAAAGTAGCAGGATCAATATTGGCTTTTTCTAGTAGGTCTTTATTGTAAGCTAAACCCCAAGCTTCTACAGATACAGGAAATCCATATACTTTACCATCGACGGTAAATTCAAGATCAGTTAAATCAATCCATTCATCATCTGTAAATTCTATAATTTTTGATCCCCAAGTATTATAACCACCCATTCCTTCGATTACAAAAATATCTGGTTCTCTATCTGATTGAAACTCTGCCTTTAAGCTGTCTTGATAAGGTGTATCTCCACCAGTTGTCTTAACAATAATCTTATTGCCTGTTGCTTCTTCATACTGTTTAGCAAATGCAGTAAGTTGTTCACCTATTTCTACTTTGTTTTGATAAATCACAACTGACTTATCATCTCCATTGTTTGATGTTGTACATCCCGATAAAAGTGAAATCGTTAACACTAAGCTCATAAATAAAACTAAATAACTCTTTTTCATCATTATCCCCCTTTAATAATTGAATGTGCTACTTTATTAACCTTAATTACATTATATGTAACCGGTTTCAATTTTGCAACTATTTTTTTCCTTTAATATTAAAAATTCATATGGTCCTAATTGTATATATTCGTTTGTAAAATTCAACTCCTTTCCTTGTATTAATTCAACCATATGTTTTTCCACTCCTTGTCTCTTAAGCTGCTGAGTTTCAACTATTTGCCTATCTTCAGAGAAATTAAAAATCAATATTAAATTTTCGTCATCAATTTCTGTTATTTGCTCTATAATCAATACGTGTATATTATCAGAGTAAATTATATTTTCTTCAATTATTCTATTGTTTACCAGCACTTCTTTTCTAGTACTAATAATTTTCTTTAAGTTGTTAAAAATAAAATACTCATAAGCATCGCATTTATCAATGTTGTTCAATTTTCCCCAATCAAACTTTTGTCTATGCAACCACCTTGAATCATGCTTCTTATCTTCGTCCTTTTTATAATCATAATTGTTTAATAACCCAATTTCATCTCCGCTATATATCATTGGAATACCCTTTCTAAATATAATTAGGGCATTTATCAAATTAATTCTCTTTAGAGCTAATTCTAGTTTATAGTTATCTCTTTCCAGTAAAGCTTTCTCAAGACCAGAAAGGCTGGCTAGTGTACCTGAATTGCGAGCGTCTTTCGTTATTGGGTCATATTCATATAATTCACCAATAGAAAAGCTATCTTGAAAATTACCCAAATAAAAGTCGATAAGAAATTGTTTGTGAGCAAGTGGGTCAAATCCAAGCCTTCTTAAATTTATTTCATCTAACCCCCAGCCAATGTCATCATGGCACCTAGCATAATTTATCCATTCAGTCGATCTATTGCCTTTGTAAATTGGCATATTTTGGATATGACGAGCGTCACGCGTTGCTAAAGAATTCCATATTTCAACCATATAAGATGCGTTGTAAAGTAAGTCGCATTCTAATTTAGAGTCGTTTCCAAAATATTTTACGATTATTTCTGGTGCCACTATAGATTCTCCAAGAACTACTGTAGCAGGAGAGTATTCCATCAATATAGTTCTAAATATTCTCAATATGATATGTACTTCTGGTAAATTTCTGCATGAAGTTCCTAATGTTTTCCATATATATGGAATCGCATCAAGTCTAATCATGTCGATTCCGAGATTAGCGTAAAACAATAAATTAGCAACCATAGCTTTAAATACTTTAGGATTTCTATAATTTAAATCCCACTGAAATGGATAAAAAGTTGTCATAACCCATTTATTAATTTCTTCAACATAAGTGTAGTTTCCCGGTGCTACTTTGGGAAAAACAGAATTTAAATAAGCCTCATATTGTTTAGGAATAGTGTAATCATCATACATAAAATAATAATTTTGATACTCTTTATCTCCGGATTTTGCTTTAATAGCCCATTCATGATCATCAGCAGTATGATTAATTACATAATCAATGCAAATTCGAATGCCATTATCATGAAAAACTTTTATTGCATTTTCAAATGAATTCATGTCCCCTAACTTAGGATTAAGCTCCCTATAATTGCTTACAGCATATCCTCCATCATTATCACCTTTTCTTGATTTTACTAAAGGCATCAAGTGCAACAAATTGATATTAAGAGTTTTGAAATAAGATATTTTGTTTAGTAGACCATCTATATCACCATTAAATAAGTCCACATACAACATCATTCCTATCGTATTAGGCGAATGTATCCATTCTGGAGACTTTGTTATAAACAAATCGTCTTTCATATAGGTATGGTACTTCAATATTTCATCTAAAAGTTCCTCAAAATCTTGTTCTCTATGAGGATATAGTTTGAAATAATCTTCAGAAATTTGTTTTTTTAAATAATCTATATTCAATTAATTGAACACCTCCGTTATGTTTATTTTATGTAACCGATTTCATAATGTCAATAGATTTATTTATATTTTTTTCGTTAAAGTATTAATATCTGATCATATAATCATGAAATAAATATATTAAATTTTTTATAATTTTTTTACAAAAAATATGTCAATAGTCAGTGAAAATGTCATGTAAAAGTATAAAGTTTTATTCAATGAAAATGTCACTATTAGAATTTGAAAATATATTTACACTGTTTTATTGGAAAAAGGCTTTTAATTCATTTTAAGAGATGTTTTACCTATAAAAATCTCTAAGACACGATGTTTACGCCTTGAAGATTTCACTAGAAAAATCTATTCCCTATCAATAGGTATAAATAGTTCTTCACAGTATAAGCTCTCAAATACTAGAAATCAAAACCCTATCAATAAAAATAGGCACAAGAAAATAAACCCTTGCAAAAGAGCCTTAAAATGAGTTATGATATATTTAAAGTTAA
>NZ_JCANTN010000013.1:0-53823 GCF_059568515.1 Soehngenia saccharolytica DSM 12858
TTATATTCGCCGTCATGAGAGACAAAAAGCCTTTTGAGCTAAGAACCCCAGAAGAGCATGAGGAACTACTTCTTACTAGGTCTTCAGTAGCCTAATGATCTGTATTTAATGTTTAGTTTTCAAAGAACAATTTTAAATAACAGCTTCGTTTTTTAAACCAATAATCATTGGTTTATTAGGTGTGCATTTTTTTATTATTAATTTTTCAAAAAATATTTAATATTATTTTGCTAAAATCTATTGACTTTAATTAGCTGGTCTTTTTTATAAAAAAAACTCATTGAGAGATTGTCAATGAGTATATTTCTATACACACTTCCCTCCGCTAGTATTACCTAGTTCAGGTTATAAGGGTCGGGATAAGATCCTCTCTCAGCTAATGCCCCCCTAGTGTTAAAGCCTATTCAATTTATTTAAATATATCACATTAGAGATAAATTAACAACATAAATTATTCTTTTAGAAGTATTTTAAATTGTTCTGTGCGGGCTTTTACATCATTATATGAAAATATATCAGAACCAATCACTAATATATCAGCTCCTAAATTTGCAATATGTTTAGCATTATCTAGTTTTATCCCACCATCTACTTCAATTAAAATATTAGGATAATCTGTACTTATTCTATTTTTCAAAGCTTCTATTTTCCTTTCTACTGGTTTGATAAAACTTTGGCCTCCAAAACCAGGATTAACTGACATTAATAATATTAAATCTAACTCATCAAATATATATTCTAGTATATCAAGTGGAGTAGCTGGATTTAATGAAACACCAGCCTTTATACCTTTTGATTTAATTAGTTGAATCGTACGATGTAGATGAGTTGTTGCTTCTGCATGAATTGTTAATATATCTGCACCAGCATCTATAAAATTGTCTATATATCTTTCTGGTTTGTCGATCATCAAATGAACATCGAGTGGTATTGAACTAATTTTCTTTATGCTTTTAATGATTGGCATTCCAAAAGTTATGTTTGGTACATAATTTCCATCCATTACATCTAAATGGATAAAATCTGCTCCACCTGCTGTAATATCTTGAATTTCTTCTTTCAGTTTTAAAAAATCTGCAGATAAAATTGAAGGTGAAATTTTTGCCACATCAAAACCTCCTATTATTTTTAATTTCATTTAATATGGATACATAGTTTTCATATCTAGATTTATATATTTTATTATTTTTAACTTCATTTATTACATTGCAATCTGGTTCATTAATATGCAAACAATTACTAAATTTGCACTGCTGTGAACTTCTATATATGTCAATAAAATAAGTATCGAGTCTATTTGCATCGATATGATTTAAATCAAGATTACTAAAACCAGGAGTATCAGACACATATGTGTTTTCCTGCAATTTAAATAATTCTACATGTCTTGTTGTATGCTTTCCTCTAGATAATTTTTTACTAATTTCTCCTGTTCTTAAATTTAAATTTGGATTAATAGCATTTAATAAGGAAGATTTTCCAACTCCAGAAGGACCCGAGAATACACTGATTTGATTTTGTAATAAACAATATAATTTATCAATACCTTCTTTTGTTTTTGTGCTTGTCTTAATTGTTTCATATCCTATATTTCTGTACATATTAATTATTTCATTTGCCATTTCATCATCAATATCTGATTTATTTATGCAAATAATTATATTTAAATTTGCATCATGCCCTATTACAATTAGCCTATCTAAAAACCATAAATTAATTTTAGGGCTATCTATACTCATAACAATAATTAATTGAGTAACATTAGCAATAGGTGGTCTTGTCAGAACAGTATTGCGAGGATATATTTCTTCAATATATCCTCTGCCATCGTCCTTGTTTATTCTTATTGATACTCTATCCCCAACTAGTGGTTCAATTTTTTGCTCTCTAAACAAACCTCTTGCTCTACACTCAATAATGTTATATCCTGTGTCAACATAATAAAAACCACCAATACCTTTAATAATAATACCATCTGCCATGTTATCCCTCAATACTTTTGCTATATTGGAATATACCGTCGTAATATACTTCAAATACCGCGCCTTTTTTGCCAGTTACGGGTATATCGAAAGTTCCATCTGCTGGTTTATGCTTTTTTGTATAAACAGTAGTTGTATTTCCATCTTGTTTTTTAATTATTGTTATTTCAGTCTCATCTTTATCAGCAAATGGTGTCACAGTTAAATTAGTAGTAAATTCTTCAGCACCTGGAGTTTCAGTTCCACCAGGGGTTTCTGGGTTATTTGGGGTAGTACTAGATGGTCCTGAGCTTACTTTTAGATCAATGGTAGTGCCTGGTTTTAAAGTACTACCTGGATTTTGAGATTGCTCCATTACTATATTTGCTGCATAATTATCACTTGGTTCATATTTAATTTCTCCTACTACTAAGCCAAGGTTTTTAATTTCCGATATCGCCTTATTGACATTTTCTCCAACTAATTGGATCATTATTACTTCGTCTACTTTTGGACCCTTACTGATGACTAAATCTACTCTTGTATTTGGTGCAACAGCTGTATATGGATCTATGCTTTGTGAAATAACATGATCAATTGGGATAGAATCATTATATTCATACTCAATATTATTTCCAAGTCTAAGACCTGCATCTTTTAATAGTCTTTCTGCCTCTGTTATCGATTTATTAACTAGATCAGGCACTTCTACATTTTCAGAACCCAAACTAACTACTACTCCAATTGGATAACCTGGCTTTATTTTAATTCCTTCATCTACATTTTGAGAAATTATAATACCTTCTTCAAAATCACTGCTCTGAACTCTATCTATAACATCAAGTTCAAATCCCATTTCCTCTGCGATTTTTGTTGCTTCTTCCTCTGTAATACCAACCAATTTTGGAGTGACAATGTAATCATTATTATTTAAATTATTTCTAAGTTGAAGATATCCGATAAACAATAGCGAAGCTATTATGAAGGCAGAAATAATCGCTATAGCAGTTGTCCTTTTCTTTGTCGGATTTTCTTTTTTACTAGTTCTGTTGTGTTTATCTTGTTTTCTTTCTGTCATATTATCTATTTCTCTTCCATTAATTGGTGGTATCAATTTCGTCATATCAAGAGTTTCATCAGAAACTATATTACTACCTATTTCATTTTTATTTATATTTAAGTTCTTCAAATCTCTCAACAATTCGTCTACATTTTGATATCTGTCACTTTGCCTTTTTTGAACACATTTCAATATAATTTTGTTGAATTCAGAAGATATATTGGGATTTTTTTCTATGGGTGGTACAATTTCATCTTGGACATGTTTTAAAGCAACTCCAATAGGAGTTTCTCCATTAAAAGGAACTTTTCCTGTCAACATTTCATACATAACTATGCCAAGTGAATAAATATCAGATTTTTCATCTGTATATCCACCACGAGCTTGTTCTGGTGAAAAATAATGAACTGAACCTAAGACATTAGATGTAGTTGTTATTGTAGATGAAGTTACTGCTCTTGCGATTCCAAAATCAGTTACTTTTACAATATTATCCTCTGTTATCATTATATTGTGTGGTTTTATATCTCTATGAATAATTTGGTTCTTATGCGCATGTTTTAATGCTTCAGCAATCTGAATTGAATAATATAATGCTTCAGATTCACTTAATTTACCTTTTTCAGTAATTATCTCTTTTAATGTTTTTCCATTTATATATTCCATAACAATATAATGAATATCTTTACCATCGATTTTATCATATCCAACATCATAGATACTTACAATATTGGGGTGAGACAAGCTAGCTGCAGCTTGTGATTCCTTTCGAAATTTTTTTACGAATTCTTCATCATTTGTCAAGTCTTCTTTCAATACTTTAATAGCTACATATCTATCTAATAAATGGCATCTTGCTTTATATACAACAGACATTCCACCAATGCCTATTTGTTCTAAAATTTCGTACCTATTGCCTAACATTTTACCTATCATCTTATCACCTCACTAAAATATTATACCAATCACAGTTATATTATCATATCCACCATTGTTTTTTGCTAATTTTACACATTCATCACATGCTATTTGGATATCTTTTGTATTTGTAAAGATTTCTAATAATTTGTCTTTACTTACCATGTTAGTTAATCCATCGCTGCAAATAAAAATTAAATCTCCTGTCATAACTTCTACTTCGATTATATCGACATCAATTTTATAGTCAGTGCCGACTGCTCTGGTGATAATATTTTTTTGAGGATGATTTTCAGCTTCTATCTCTGTGATTTTTCCTTCTGATACTAATTGCCTTACTAGCGAATGGTCTTCAGTAAGTTGAGTAATAGAGCCATTTCGAATTATGTAAGCTCTGCTATCTCCGACATGCCCTATGATGAAAATATTATCATAGAGATATCCTAAAGTTAAAGTTGTTCCCATACCAAATAAATTTGGATTTAATTTTGACTGTTCACAAATATATCTATTCGCCTCTATAACAGATTTCTTTATAGTTTCTTTCACATCATCTATTCTTCTAAATGATGTATAATCATTTTTAAAGACCTCTTCTACTTTCTTAACTGCAACTTGACTTGCAACTTCACCTGCATTATGGCCACCCATACCGTCAGCTACTATAAATAAAGGAAATGAATTATGAAAATTTGAAACAAAAAAACTATCTTGATTTATTAATCTGACATTTCCAGTATCTGTTGAAAAACCAACTTTCAAATAAATCACTCCTCTTTTTTAGGAAGTACTCTTCTTTTTAATTGCCCACAAGAAGCACTTATATCAGAGCCCATTTCCCTGCGTATTGTTACTTTTAATCCATTTTTCACTAACAGATTATAAAACTTTTCTAATTCTTTGTTTCCATCAAAACCATAGTTAAATTCTTTTATTGGATTGAGTGGTATGAGATTTATGTGTACATCCATACCTTTAACTAATGATCTAAGTTCCTTTGCATCTTCAGGTCTATTATTAAATCCATCAATTAATGTATATTCGAAAGTAATTCTCCTATTTGTCTTTCTAAAATAATACCTCATTGCTTCAATGATATCATTTATCTTATATTTCTTAGCAATAGGCATTATTTGCTGTCTTTTATCATCAAAAGGAGAGTGTAATGATAGCGATAAAGTGATGGGAAGGTCTTCTTTTGATAATTCAATTATCTTATCTACAATTCCGCAAGTTGATAATGTAATATGTCTAAGGCTTGTATTGTGACCATTTTCATCACTAACTAAATTTATAAAATTAAGTACATTGGAGTAGTTGTCTAGTGGTTCTCCACTTCCCATTAAAACAATGTTCTTTACTTTAATGTTTAAATAATTCTCAGCACAGTATATTTGATCCAATATTTCTGCTGCTGATAGATTTCTTATAAACCCTTCTTTTGTAGATGCGCAGAATTCGCATCCCATTTTGCATCCAACTTGTGTTGAAACACATTGTGAATATCCATATTTGTACTTCATAATTACGCTTTCAATAATATTGCCATCATTCAATAAAAATAGAAATTTTACCGTTTCATCCTCTTTTGATTCAAACACGTCATATATTTTTATTTTATTTAATGTGTAATTTTCCGCTAATATTTCTCTCGTTTTTTTTGGTATGTTAGTAATTTCATCAATGCTCATTATTTTCTTATTATGAACAAAACTAAATATCTGCTTTGTTCTATACCTTTCAATTCCAAGAGAGATTATTTCATTTTCTAAATCAGTATAAGATATTCCATTTAATTCTTTTTTCAATTTAATCCCTTTCTAATACTTACTTATTAATATAACTTTTTTAGTTTTGCTATAAAAAATCCATCTGTCCCATGTATATTTGGAAATAATTGAACATATCCATTTCTCGCTGTTTTAAATAGTTCATGGAATCTATGATCAAATTCAACTAAAGTATAATTTGGATGTCTATTTAAAAAGTTTTTTACTTGAATTATATTCTCATCTTCATTTATAGTGCATGTGCTATAAATTATTTCACCACCAATTTTTACATATTGAGATGCAACATCCAATATATTTTTTTGCAGCTCAATTAGCTCCTTTATACTTTCTATAGTTCTATTCCATTTTATATCAGGCTTCCTTCTAATTAATCCTAACCCAGAGCAAGGAGCGTCAACAAAGCAATAATCAACTTTATTTATCAATCTATCATCCAATTTAGTCGCATCGAAAATCTCTGTTCTTATTGATTTCAAATTTAGTCTTTTTATATTTTCATTTATTAATTCTAACTTAGAAATGCTTTTATCCCTAGCTATGATAATAGCATCATCTTGGACATATTCGGCAGTGTGCGTAGCTTTACCCCCTGGCGCAGCACACACATCCAATATCAATGAACCTTTCTTAGGATTTGCTATCTCAGTGACAAGCATACTACTCTCATCTTGAATAGTAAAGTAACCATTAATAAACTCAAAAGTATTAAATAAATTCTCAGGATTATTTACTACCAGACCAAAAGAAGAATATTTAGTTTCCTCAATATTATAACCTTTTTTAGCTAGTTCATATTTCAAATTATCCCTGGTAGTTTTTATTGTATTTACCCTAATATTTAATATTGGTTTTGAATTTAAGCTGAAAAGTAGTTGTTTAGTGAAATCAATTCCATAATCATTAATCCACATTTTTACAATATATTCTGGAAAAGAATAAAGCAATGTTAAGGAATGAATATCTAATTTTATATTTGAATAGTTTTCTATTATCTTATCTTTATTGGCAGCTATATTTCTTAACACAGCATTGACATAGTTTGCATTTCCTTTATGTGTGTATTTTTTTACTAGATCAACACAGTCATTAATTATTGCATAACTTGGTACTCTATCAAGATAAATCAATTGATAAATGCCTATCCTTAAACAATTTAATACTACCTTATGCAATTTATCAATTTTGATTTTTGAATACTTTTCAATGATATTATCTATCAATGTTAAATTCTTAACTATTCCATACACCGTTTCTCTTATTAATCTAGAATCGGATTGGTTTTTTATATCCTCTAGATAATTGTCAATGGTGTATTTTTTAAAATTAAAATTTTCTATCGATTCATTCAATATATTTAATATACTTTCTCTACTCTTTGTCATATCTTCATCCTTAACAACTATTTATCTACGTCTATTATCAGTAATAGCAAGCAGTCTTAGCAATTCAGATATTGCCACCAATGTTGCAGCTACGTATGTTAAAGCTGCAGCTCTTAGCATGCTTTTAGCATGTACAATTTGGTCTCTTGATATTACACCATTTTCTAATTGCTCAAGAGCCCTATTACTTGCATTAAATTCAACAGGCAAAGTTACTATTTGAAATAAAACAGCAGCTATAAATAGAGCAATGCCTAGATCTATAAAAAAAGGGCTGATAATAAATCCTAGAATTATAAAAATCCAGACTAAATTTGATCCAAACATAGCTATTGGTGCGATAGTATTTCTTAAAATAAGAGGGAAATAACCATCATTATGTTGTATTGCATGACCTACTTCATGAGATGCAACACTTACAGATGCAATGCTTGAACCAGAATAAACCTCTGGAGAGAGTCTCAATATTCTAGTACGTGGATCGTAATGATCAGTGAGAACTCCTCTGACCTGCTCTATTTTTACTTGACTTAATCCGTTTTTATCAAGAATATATCTTGCTACTTGAGCTCCAGTTAGTCCGGTATTGCTAGGCATTTTAGAATATTTTTTATATGCAGAGTTTACTTTCATTTGTGCATAAGAAGCAAATAAAATAGCAGGCAATACAAATATATACCATGAACTATAGTATCCTGTGTAAGATAACATATTAATCCTCCTTCTGTGATTACACTATTTTACCTATTTCAATTCGATTACCCTTAATATATTCACTAATAGGCATCATTTTTTTCCCTGGAAATTGAAATTCTTTAACAACAACAAACCCATTATTTGCAGCAATCCAAATGCCGTCGTTGCCAATTTTATAGATAGTACCTACAATCAAATCATGCTCGATTTCTACTATATCAACACTATTTACTTTTACAATTTTATCATCATAATAAAAATAAGAACCTGGCCAAGGTTTAAAAGCCCGTATATGATTTTTTATTTTATTTATATCACTATTCCAATCTATCCTGCCCATTTCTTTTGTCAACATAGGTGCATACGATGAGAGTTTATCATCTTGTTCAATATAAGCTGCTTTTCCTGATACTATTAAGTTGATTGTTTCAAGCAGTGATTCTGCGCCAATTTCAGAAAGTTTATTTGACAGTGTTATAGAATCATCATTTTCTAAAATAGGTAACTCTCTTTGTAATATAATTGGTCCTGAATCTAGTCCTTCGGTAATTTTCATGGAGGTTATACCAGTGACCGCCTCTCCATTTGCTATTGCCCAATTAATAGGTGCTGCACCTCTATATTTGGGTAGTAAAGATGCATGTATATTTATATTTTCATACTTAGCTATGTTTAATATTTCTTTTTTTAATATTTGCCCATACGCTATAACAACTAAAAAATCTGGATTGAGTTTAGTTATAGTTTCAATAGATTCAATACTGTTAATGCTTGTTGGTTGATAAACATCTAATCCCAATTCAAGAGCTGCTCTTTTTATAGGCGAAAACTGAAAAGATTTCCCTCTACCTTTTGGTTTATCAGGTTGGGTAATCACTAGCGAGATGTCGTGACCGTTCTCACATAGTTTTTTTAATGGTTTGACTGCAAATTCTGATGTGCCCATAAAAACAATTTTCAAATTTATACACCTTCCTCAGCTTCTGATTCTTTGTATATTTTCTCTGCTCTATCTATATATAGAATACCATCTAGATGGTCAATTTCATGCATAAAAGCTCTTGCCAAATAACCAGAAACTTCACGTTTTACGGTGTTTCTATTTTCATCAATATATTCAACTATTATTTTTTCAGCTCTTTTTACATATCCTGAATATCCAGGAATTGATAAACAGCCTTCTAAGTCTGTTATTTCTCCTTCAGAATAAGTAATATTTGGATTGATAGCAATAATTGGACTGTCTTCACCTTCTAACACAATAATTCTTCTTAATACTCCTGCTTGTGGGGCAGCTAGTCCGATTCCGTTAGCATCTCTCATAGTTTCTATCATATCTTGAGCTAATTGTAAAATTCTTTCATCAATTGTTATAATTTCTTTAGATTTTTTACGGAGAATAGGATCCCCTTCTATTCTAATTTTTCTTATAGCCATTTTTTCCTCCTATAAAATACTTACTGGATCTATGTCAATACTTATTTTATTAGATCTGTATTTTTTCCTATTTCTATTAGTTATAAATACCCACTCAACATATTTTATTAACTCTTCTTTTACTGAACGATCAAATTTTATTAGTAATTGATATCTATAATTATTGTTTATTTTCTCTATTGGAGCGATATGAGGAGTCCCTATCATTGATATATCTTTGTTCTTACTTTTTAAAATAGAAATAAAATCATCATAATATTCTCCAATTTCTGATTTAACATCATTCATATTAGGTCCATAAATTGTTATTAGAATAATATTCATAAATGGAGGATATCCAAATTCTTCTCGAAGTTTTATTTCTAAATTATAGAAATTTTCATAGTCGTATTCTTTTGCATATTTTATGCTATAATGGTCAGGATTATAAGTTTGAACTATCACATTCCCAGTGGCTTTACCTCTACCTGCTCTCCCTGACACTTGTGTTATTAACTGAAAAGATCTCTCTGCTGACTTAAAATCAGGTAAGAAAATTGTGCTATCAGCTGCAACAATGCCCACAAGTGAAACATTAGGAAAATCAAATCCCTTTGATATCATTTGGGTGCCAATCAATATATCTATTTCATTAGCCTTCATCGCTTCATAAATATTTTGATAATCATCCCGTTGATTCATTGTGTCACTGTCAACTCTTTTTATCTTAGCATTAGGAAACATTTTTTTTGTTTGCTCTTCTAGTTTTTCTGTCCCAATGCCAAACTGTTTAAACTTATTGCTACCACAATTAGGACATACACTAGGATATTTTTTTGTTTTCCCACAATAATGACATAGAAGCTTATTTTTTTGCTTGTGAACTGTCATACTTACATCACAACTATCACATTTTATAACATAACCACAATTTCTGCAAGAAACAAAATTTGAATACCCTCTTTTGTTCAAAAACAGTATTACCTGTTCTTTTCTTTTTAGTCTTAGTAATATTTCTTCATAAAGTGATCTGCTAAATATTGACATGTTGCCTGTATTTAATTCCTCTCTCATGTCAATTACTCTGATTTCTGGCAATGATGCAAATTCTATTCGATTTTTAATTTCTATTAGTTCATAAAATGAATTTTTAGCATGATAATAACTTTCAATCGAAGGTGTAGCAGAACCTAATACTAACTTACTATCTTCTAATTGACATCTTTTTATAGCTACATCGATGGTATTGTATTTAGGATCAATCGAGGATTTATAGCTATATTCATGCTCTTCATCGATTATTATAATTCCTAAATTATCTACTGGTGCAAAAATCGCTGATCTAGCTCCAATAACAATATCTAGTTCGCCTTTCTTTATCTTTTTCCATTGATCAAGTCTTTGTGATGTAGTGAGTTTACTATGCAATACTGCTACTCTATCACCAAACCTGCCGACAAATCTCTCTATAGTCTGCGGTGTTAATGATATTTCAGGGACCAATATGATGGAACTCTTATTTAATTTTAGCATTTGTTCAACTAATTGCAAATATATCTCAGTTTTTCCGCTTCCTGTGATGCCATGAAGTAAGAAAAACTTATTATTGCTATTTATTATTCGATCATAAGCATTTTTTTGTTCTTCATTCAATACATGTTTTTTATAAGAACAAAAATCATAATTGATTATTTCATTGTCTATTTTTTTATTGTTTTCTATTAGCAAATTTTTTTCAACAAGTTTATTTACTGAACTATTTGAAGTGTTAAATTTTGTTAAAATTTCATTTAATGACATTTCTTCTTTATCCCACTCGTTTAGCCATATATCTCTTTGCTTAGTAGCATTCTTAGGTAGTAACTTTAACCCCTCATCTATACTGTAATTCTTGGATTTTGAGTAAAGCTTAATAAATCTCTGATTTGTATTTTTTAATATAGTGTATTTTAAATCTAAAACAGAATTGTCAACTAATTTGGAGAGTTGTTTTTGAATCTTTTCTCCATAAAGTTTATATAGTTGATTAGCTTCAATTATATTGCTGGATTTAAATGCTGCAATTATTTCAACATCATCATTTTGGGGAATATAATTTATTTTTTTATTTATTTTATAATATAATTTTATACTTTTGATGTCTGACGGTGGTAAAAACAAAGATAAAGCATCAATATATGTAGAAAGATACTCGTTTTTAATCCACAAGGCTAAGTCAATTTGCTGTTTTGTTATTAAAGGAACATCATCAATAATCTCATATATTTCTTTTATATTTGCTATTTCTATTGATTCCACATTTTCAGATCTTATTCCAATAATTATTCCAATAGTAGGAGCATTTGTTTTCCCGAATGGAACTAAAACTCTTGAACCAATAGATAAATTATTATTCATTTCATCTTTTGCTTTATAAGTAAAAGTCTTATCTAATAATTTACTTTTGCTAAATAAAATTACATCTAATAATTTCAATTTGCCACACCCTTTATATTAGAAAAAGCTAGTTAACTAGCTTTTTCTAATATTGCTTTTATTCTATCTATAATAATTTCTGCCAGTTCACTTTTTTTCATAATTGGTAAATTTTCTATAGTTCCATCTTTATAAATTATTGAAGCAATATTTGTATCAACCTCGAACCCTGCGCCTTCAACTGTTACATCATTGGCAATGATAAAATCAAGATTTTTTTGTTTAACTTTTTTTGTTGCATTTTCAATTAATTCTTCAGTTTCTGCAGCAAAACCCACTATTATTTGGTTATCTCTTTTCTTAGCTCCAAAATATGCAGCAACATCTGGATTTTTTTCAAAGTCTATCTCAAGTATGTCTTTCCCTATTTCTTTTTTTAATTTTTGATCTGAGAAATGTGTAGGTTTGTAATCCGAAGGTGCAGCAGCTTTTATTAATACATCTGCATTATTAAAGTATAGGTCGATCTTTTCTAGCATTTGCTGTGTTGTAGTAACTCTTTCAAACTTTACATTTTCTGGGGTGTCTAAATCCGTTGGACCTGATATTAGTATAACATCTGCGCCTCGTCTACTAGCTTCTCTTGCTATTTCATATCCCATTTTCCCACTAGATCTATTCGTTATATATCTAACCGGATCAATAGCTTCTTGTGTCGGACCAGCAGTGACAATGATCTTTTTTCCTATTAAATCTTTCTTAGTAAAGAAATCTTTAAGATATTCGATAATTTGAAAAGGTTCTGCCATCTTGCCAGTTCCTTCGTCTCCACAAGCAAGTCTACCCTCCCCTGGATTGATAAATTCATAGCCCAGCTCTTTTAATATTCTTATGTTGTTTTGGAGAATTGGATTCTTGTACATTTGAGTATTCATTGATGGTGCAAAAATAACTTTTTTGCTAGTAGCCATAATAACTGTAGTTAGTAGATTGTCAGCTATTCCATTAGCTACCTTACCTATTGTATTTGCAGTTGCAGGCGCAACTAAAATAACATCAGCCTTTTTCGCCAATGAAATATGTTCAACTTCCATTTCATTAACCAAACCAAACATATCATAATGAACTTTACTTTGTGACATTGTTTGGAATGTTAGAGGTGCAACAAATTCGGTAGCTGCTTTAGTCATTATTACTTCAACATTTGAACTTTCCTTTTTCAATTTGCTTATCAAGTCAAGTGTTTTATATATCGCAATGCCGCCTGTCACACCTATTATTATATTTTTATTTTTAAGCACATCATTCACCTACTTACTTAAATATTGGGCGGGAATTTCATATTTGACTTTTCCTACCGCAATCTCTTCAAGTGCTATGCATACTGGTTTGTTTGATTCAGAATTCACTCTAGGTTTTGATCCATCGATTATTTGCCTTGCTCTTTTAGCGGCTACAGTAGCTAAAACATATTTATTGTCGCAACTGTTTAAAAAATCATCTAAATTTCTATTCATTTAATATGCCTCCTAAACCTAAGATTTTTTGTTTAATGTCTTTTTGCCTTTTAACCCTTAATTTTTCAGCATGAATTATTGCTTCTATATCTTCAACGGCCTTTTCTACTTTATCGTTGACAACAAAGAAATCATATTCACCAACAAAATCCAATTCCTTAAAAGCATTCTCAAAACGGGTGTTAATATCCGCTTCGCTCTCCGTACCCCTCTTTACGATTCTATTTTTGAGTTCATCCATCGTAGGTGGCAACAAGAATATGAATACTGCATCTTTACAATTATTCTTAATCTGCAATGCACCTTGTACATCTATCTCCAAAAGAACTATTTCACCATTATCTATTTGTTCATAAACAAATTCCTTTGGTGTCCCATAGTAGTGATTATGTACCAATGCATACTCTAAGAATTTATTATCATTCACCATGTCTTCAAACTCTTCTTCTGAAACAAAGTAGTAGTTCTTGCCATTCTCTTCACCAACACGCGGCTTTCTTGTTGTTACAGATACTGAAAATATTATGTCATTTCTTTTCTCCATCAACGCTTTACTGACTGTTCCCTTTCCGCTACCAGAAGGGCCAGACAACACTAACAGAAATCCTTTACTCATATTTCTCACCTTCTTTAGTTTGTTCGTGGTATTCTTTGTTTTGTAATCTATGTGATAATGTTTCTGGTTGCAAAGGAGATAATACTATATGTCCGCTATCCATAATTAAGACTGCTCTAGTTCTTCTCCCATAAGTAGCATCAATAAGTGAATTCGATTCTTTTGCTTCTTGTATCATTCTTTTTATTGGAGCTGATTCTGGACTTAAAACCACTATAATTCTACCTGTAGCTACCATGTTTCCAAAGCCTATATTAGTAAACAAAATATATCATCTCCTTTACTCAATATTTTGAACTTGCTCTCTTATTTTTTCTAATTCTGTTTTTAATTCTACAACTTTATTAGTAATATTTAAATTAGTAGATTTACTTCCTATTGTATTACATTCTCTATTAATTTCTTGAATTAAGAAATCTAATTTTCTTCCTACTGAATCCTCATTTTCTATTATATGTTTAAATTGAATCAAGTGACTTTTTAGTCTTATTAATTCTTCATCTATACTTGATTTATCTGCAAATACTGCTATTTCCATTGCCAATCTATCCATATCAATTGGGACATTTTCTAATATTGAGCTAATTCTTTGCTCTAGTTTTTCTTTATAATCTTCTACCACAGTATTGGAAATTGATTCTATCGAGCATATTATATCTTCGATATTTTTAATTTTTACTAAGAAATCATTCTTTAATTGATTGCCTTCTTTTGCTCTCATAGCATTATAATCATCTAGTGCTCCTTGAAGTGCTAAGCTTATCGCATTTAACAATATTGTCTCATCTATTTCTTGTTCTTGATGTTTAATTATGTCAGAGAATCCAATGAAATCAGAAATGTTAAGTTCTCCAGGGATTTCCAAGCTGTTTTTAATGTCATTAAAAGCAGATAAATACGATTTGGCAACATTTACTTCCGGCACAATTTTTACTAATGATGCATCTAGGAAGTCGAAAGAAAAATAAATATCCACCTTTCCTCTACTAATATTTTGCTTTGTTATCTTTTTTATAAAATCTTCATGCTTTTGCAAATACCTAGGTAATTTTATATTTATATCTAAGTATCTATGATTAACAGATTTTATTTCACATTGTACCTTCAAATTAGAATCTTCAAAAATACTTTTTCCATATCCTGTCATGCTTCGTATCAATATATCACCTCATTTTTATACTATTATATTTCTATTTTATAAATTATAATATACTTTATTAAGATATTTTAATATTTATATTAACTTTTACTTTTTTTTTCAATCTGTTATTATTGTATAAGAAAGAGATGGTGATTTATCAATGTCATATGATGGAATAGTAACAAAAGCGGTTGTGAATGAATTGAACACTTTATTGAAAGATGGAAGAATTGATAAAGTTTATCAACCAGAAAAAGATGAAGTAATTATCCAGATATACAACAATGGTACAAATTATAAATTACTAATTTCCGCTAGCAGTACTTATCCTAGAATGTATATAACAAATAATACTTATAAAAACCCTGTCAGTGCTCCTGCATATTGTATGCTATTGAGGAAGAATTTACAAGGCTTGAGAATATCTTCTATTGAACAACATTTATTAGATAGAGTAGTTATCATTACTGTAAGTGGAAAAGATGAATTAGGTTATCAAGAATATAAACAAATTGTTGTTGAAATAATGGGAAAGTATAGCAATATTATATTAGTAGATAAAAGTTCAAATAAAGTGATAGACGCTATCAAACGCGTTAATAAAGATATGTCAAGAGTAAGAGAAGTTCTACCAGGTTTGGAATACACTCTTCCACCTTTGAATGATAAAATTGATCCTAGAGATGTAGATTTGAATCTATTTAAGGAAATAATTGACAAAAATAATAAAAATCTCAGAGTAGATAAGTTTCTTTATCAGAATTTTTTAGGATTGAGTCCACTCATATCAAAAGAAATTTGTATGCGTTCTAATATCTTTATCGACAGAACATTGTTGAGCTTAGCGGATATAGAAATACTTGCAATTTACAATGCTTTTATTGATGTTATCAATAAAGTTAATAACAACGAATTTTTGCCTACCGCAAATATTGAAAAAGATGGAAAAGTGAATTATTTCTATGTTTTTCCATTAGCTCAATTTAATGCAGCAAATGATATATATTTCGAAAGTGTATCTAAGTTGCTCGATTTTATATATTATAAAATCGACAAAGATGACAGAATAAAACAGAAATCTTCATCTATTCGTAAAATAGTTGAAAATAGAATTGAAAAGCTGGAATACAAATTGTCAAAAATCCAAGAAGAGTTACTTGAGAGCACAGAAAGAGAGAAGTACAAGATATATGCAGACTTAATTCAATCAAATATCCACATTATTCCTAAAGGAGCTGCAATAGTTAAATTGAGTAATTTTTATGATGCAGAACAAAAAACAATCGAGATACCTCTAGATGTTAAATTGTCACCTGCCGCAAATGCTCAAAAATACTATAAAAAGTATGCAAAATTAAAAGCTGCTTCAAAAATCCTAAAAGAACAAATTGCAGAGGCTCAAAACGAGATATTTTATTTAGAAAGCATCATAGTTAGTTTAAATTTAGTTAATGAATTTGATGAACTGGAGGAAATTAAAGATGAGTTAACAAAGAACGGATATATAAAAAAGCCTTCAGGGAAAAAGAAAATAGAGAATGGCAAAAAAACTAAACCACTTCATTATTTGTCTAGTGATGGTTTTGATATTTATGTAGGAAAAAATAATAAACAAAATGAATATTTAACTACTAGATTTGCTAAAAAAGACGATTTGTGGTTCCATGCAAAAAATATTCCAGGGAGTCATGTAATTGTAAAAGCTCAGAATTCAGAAATCCCAGAATCTACTATTATTGAAGCAGCTTATTTAGCCGCATTATTTAGTAAAAACAATATGGAAAGAAAAGTTGACGTAGACTTCACTAAAAGAGTGTTTGTGAAAAAACCTAAAGATACTAAATATGGTTTTGTTAATTATGACAATTTCAAAACCATAACAATTGATTTAAATGAATTTGATGCAACAAAAATAAGAAAGATAGATTAAAAATCTATCTTTCTAGTATTATTACTTCATCAGAATCATCAATTTCTATTAATTTAACCGAAACAATTTCGTTGGATGCTGTAGGAACATTTTTGCCTATAAAATCAGGTCTTATTGGCAATTCCCTATGGCCTCTATCTACCAAAACAGCAAGTTGAACCTTTTTTGGTCTTCCTTGATCCATTAGCGCATCTAACGCAGCTCTTACAGTTCTGCCCGTATAAATAACATCATCAACCAGGACGATAATCTTATTGTTGATGTCATAATTTATTTTTTCCACTACATAAGGATCATTATTTATCTTATCTAAGTCATCTCTGTAAAATTGTATGTCTAATATACAAACAGGTGGTTTTTCACCTTCTATTTCTTCAATTTTCTCACTTATTCTATTTGCTAATGGCACTCCTCTTGTCTTAATTCCGACCAAGATCATGTTTTCAGTGCCTTTATTTCTTTCAATGATCTCATTAGATATTCTAGTAATTGCTCTTTTTATGGCTAACTCATCCATTATTTTAGCTTTTATTATCATTACATTCCCTCTTGACTATTTTTTTTATTATATTTTTAAATTCATCTGGTAAAGGAGCATAAAATGTCATTATTTCTTTACTTCTTGGATGATTAAACTCAATTTTAAATGCATGCAACATTTGTTTGTTAATGCCAAACTCATTTGAAATTTTTGAATAAATAGGATCTCCTACAATCGGGTGATTAACATGACTCAGATGAACTCTAATTTGATGAGTTCGTCCGGTTTCAAGCTTAAGTTTTAACAAACTGTAATTATTAAAATTTTTTAAGACTGTATAATGTGTAGTTGCATTTTTACTGTTAACTTCAGTTACTGCCATTTTTTTACGGTTTCGAGGATCTCTTCCAATCGGCGCATTAATTATTCCTTCACTATGTGAAAATCTACCATGGCATAATGCCATATACTCTCTATTAATTTTATGCTCTTTAATATCGTTTGATAATATTTTATGAGAATAATCATTTTTTGCTACAATCAATAAGCCTGATGTATCCTTATCTATTCTATGAATAATTCCTGGCCTAATAATTCCATTTATAGTAGATAGAGTATCAATATGATACAACAATGCATTTACTAATGTTCCACTATAATTTCCAGGAGCTGGATGAACCACTAAACCTTGAGGTTTATTTATTATCACTATATCATTATCTTCATATATAATGTCTAACGGTATATTTTCCTTTTCTAATTTTAATTCTTTTTTCTCAGGAAGTAATAATACTATTATATCTCCTTCATTTACAATATAACTTTGCTTTTTATGTTCTCCATTTACAGTAACAACTTTTTCTTTAATTAATTTTTGTGCATAAGTTCTAGAAAGTTCATTCATCTCCAAAGATAAATAGTAATCTAATCTATATCCATCATCTTCGCTAACTATAAATTCTATTTTCTCATAATTCATATATTTTCTCCATTTGAGAAAAATTTTTGAGGGAATATTGTTATTATCATAAGTAAAATTGTCCCAATGACAATAAATATATCAGCAATATTAAAAACTGGAAAATTTATTGATTTTATTAAATCGATCTTTATAAAATCAACTACATAACCAAGTCTAATTCTATCAATAAAGTTGCCTATTGCCCCGCCAATTAAAAAAGAGAGTGCAGTCTTTTTTAGCAAATTTGTTTCTGAATTGTATTTAACCAAATATAACATAAAAACACAAATCACAACAATTGTTATAACTATGAATATCCATTTCTTTTCTTGTAATATTCCAAAGGCAGCTCCGTAATTCTTTACATATTTAAATTCTAATAATCCATTAAAGAACTTATAGTTTCCATTTAGAACTATATTTTTAACAGCTAAATACTTAGTAATTTGATCAAATAAAACTATCGTAATTATAATTATAAATGTCAATATTTTTCCCCCTATTATTGGCTATCGCTTTCACTGATTAAAGTATTTGTAACGATATCATCAAAGTTTTGATCATAAATAGTTGAAGATACGTCACTTTCATTGATATCGCCATTTCCGTAAATAGCATCGTTTTTAGCTATACTTTTATAAAAGTCATTAAGAGATAATTTTTGAGATTCTAGGAAAGATTCCAATCTTGTTTTAAATATGTATATCTCTTTTTGTAAATATTCATATTCTTCTTTTATGCTTTTAACATCTTCATGCGCTTGTTGTATGATTGCGTTTTTTTCTATTTCTGCTTCTTCTATAATTATGTCAGCTTTTTTTCTTGCATTCAAAGTTATTTCTTCAGCAGTTTTTTGTGCAATTAAAAGAGTTGACTTTAATGTTTCCTCCATAGAATTGAATTGTCTTATTTGTTCAGATAACATATTTATTTTATCTTTATATTCTATATTTTCTTTGTATACTTTTTCATAATCTTCTATAGTTTCTGATAAAAACGCATTAACTGATTTTTTATTGTATCCGAAGAATGATTTTTTAAAAGACTTGTTCTGTAAATCTAGAGGTGTTAACATGTTATCACTCCAATACTTATATTTTTTGGACAACTATATGTAATTTTCCACTCTTAGTTTTCCCACTTATATTTACTAAGATGAATCTGCCGTACCCTTTAATTGATATTAAATCATTTTCTTTAATAATATGGTGTGGTTTTAATACAACTTCCCAATTTATTTTTACTAATCCGTGTTTAAACAAATTTTGACTTTCTTCCCTACTGATATTGCATACGGAACCAATAATAGCATCTGCTCTCATTGAGCTAACTACTTTGTTTAAAATATCATAATGTCTTTCTGGTATATCCAAATTATCATTTTCGACTAACTCAAATTTCTTAATCGTCTCATTTTTAATTTTTATTAGATTTGATATTATATAGTCTGTTATTTCACTTAGAACAATAATCGCAACTTTTTCTGGATATATTATTATGTCTCCAATTTTCTCTCTCTTAATTCCCAAAGCCATAATACTCCCTAAAACGTCTCTATGGGTAATATCGTCAAATCTTCCGTAAAACATAAGAGTTTTAATAAATTCGTTTTTGTGATTATTAATTTCCTCAACGGGTGACATTATCAATATTTTTCTCTCACTATGGTCATATCCTCCATAAAACTCTACGAAAATATCTGCAAAAAATTTTTTTATATAGGAATACACAATTTTTTGTTCGAAAGGATCTAAGAAATTAGAATGGGTAACAGTGAATCTTCTTAAAGCTATTTCTGCTTTATCGATTATATTTTTTATTTTTAATTTTAGATCTTTATCATCATTTATTGAAACTAGGATTTCTTTGTCTTTCATCTATAATAATACTCCTACTAGCAATTGATATAATAACCTCATAATAAGAATTGCTACCCACGGTGAAAAATCAAGCATTCCACGATTTAACCCTAAAACATTCAATAGATATCTTGCTGGAATTATTATCGGTTCTGTAAGTTCATAAATTATTCTTAATAATTTATTTTGTTCATTAATTCTGAAAATATTGAGAAATACTCTTATGAGTATTAAAGTTTCAATTATAGATAACAATTTACCAAGTGATTGTAAAAATAAATACATAAATGCCTCCTGATTTTACCATGGGAATATCCCTCTATTTTTAAGTTCATCTTTTATTCCATCAATTTCTACGTTTATGGGCGCTAGAATAAATATATCCTTTGTCACTTTTTGAATTTTACCTTCTATTGCATAAAGTCCCCCGTTTATAAAATCAAAAATTTGCCTTTTCAAATTTAAGTCTAATTGTTCAAAATTTACAACAACTGCTTTCCTCATTTTTAAATCATCTATTATACTAGGTGCTTCTTCATAACTAAGAGGTTCATGAACAGCTATTTTTAAATTTGTATTCTGATTTATACTAACCAATTTTGTATTATTCCTTTTAGCTTTATTAACAGGTGTAATGTCATATTTCTCTTCTTCCAATTCTTTTATTTCTTCTTCCTCGTATTCATCAATTCCAATAAAATACTTAAACTTATCCATAAAATTAGACATTTTTAACCCTCCATTTTTTCTCTTTCACCAAAAATACCAGTACCTATTCTTACCATATTCGAGCCTTCTTCGATTGCTATTGAATAATCATTGGTCATTCCCATTGAAAGAATATCCATATTTACTCTTTCATAATGTTTTGACTTAATCTTTTCACTTAAATTATACATTTTCCTAAAATCCGATCTAATTATCGCTTTGTCATCTGTATTTGAACCTATAGTCATAAGCCCCTGAATCTGTAAATGCTTGTGGTTCTGTAAAGATTCAATAAACTCGAAAACTTCATTTTCAAATATCCCAGATTTAGTAGACTCTTTTGATATGTTAATTTGTATAAGTAGATTTATTGTAATATCAGCAATACTTGCTCTTTTTTCCAACTCATTTGCTAAATCAATTCGGTCTAGTGACTGAATCAGATCAACTTTATCATAAATATACTTCACTTTATTTGTCTGCAGATGACCGATAAAATGGTAGTTTGGCTTTGGGTTAATGCAATCCCTTTTTTTGAGCAATTCTTGTACTTTACTCTCGCCAATATCGTTTATTCCATACTTTAGGCACTCGTGAATTCTATCGACTGGTACATATTTTGTGACTGCAACTATTCTGACGTCGTTTTTCCTTCCAGTTGCTAAACACAATTTATCAATATTTTCTCGTATTTTAAAAATATTATCTCTAATGCTAATAACTATCACCTCTTATTTAATAATACTACCATACTCGACACTATCGGGATCTAGTATGATGTCAGAGTGTTCATCTATTGTTTTTTTATACTCGTCTTTAATTAATATGTTGCCATTTTCATCTCCTATACTTGCATATACATAGGCATCATTGCTATCGATAATTTCTATCGGTCTAAATCCAATAACCCCATAATATTCTTTTATGAAAACGCCAACTACACCATCCTTTTGAGTAAGTGCTGAATTTGGTATTTTATATGCTTGTTCTTGGATTTCTATAATGCTTATTTCTAATTTTCTACCATCTATAAATTCTTGAATGAAGTTACTAGATTCTAAAATTAAAATGTTATGATTTTTAGTCTTTGATTTAGCAACTAATCTTGTATCTATGTATCTATCAACAGAATTGTCTGTTTTTATTTTGACAGTATCATCATTTATATAATTCTCATAAAAATTATCATCTACATCTACTATTAAATACCATATATAAGAATCTATAATTTTTATGCCAATTCTATTCTCACTCGATTGTTCGCCAAAAAGATAATTCAAGTCTGTGTCATCCATGCTTTTTATAGCATTAATATCGATATTTTCGTATCCATCAATATCAAAAGAAACAAAACCAGAGCAATTTGAATAAATTTCATATTTCTGACCATCAGACTTTGTTACTGTTGCTATCAATGAGCCCTTTGGAACCAATTTTGCTTCAGGCGCTAATTTATCTATTTTTAATATAGCTTCACTATCTAATTGTAAAACTTCATCTCTAATTATAACACTGTTAAAGCTTTGTTTTTTTTCATACATTAATTTTTTTGGTTTAATTGTATTTATTTCTGAAAAAGAAAGTATCGGCATAATTATAATTATAATAAAAGTTAAAATTAATATTGATAGAAATATAATTAATTTTTTTCTCTTTTTTTCCATTACTTCACCTAGTTAAAAAATTTGCCATATTTCCCCAATATTTTAAATTCCCGAATGGTATCTATTCTTAAATTTATTACTTCATTTGTATAAGTGATGATTTTTATGGAGTGTTCTTTTGCAATAGCTCCAATAACTACACCTTTGTATTTTTCATTTGTCTTAGTCTGTATAGTTACTTCGTCACCAGCTTTAAGTTTAGTTCCATCTAAAATGAATTCGTATAAGTCAGCATCCTCTATTTCATCATTCGATATATGCTTATTATCTATCAATATAATATTCTTTTTAATGTAATACTTTTCTTTTAAAACAACTAGCACATAACCAAATAAACTTGCTACTTCTGCCATAATAATCAAGCTAATAAAAAAATCGAACATCCTTTATCCCCCTTGTAAATTATAAAATTAGTATACCATATATTTTTGAAAGTTTAAACTCTTTACAAAATCAATTTTATTAGTTATAATACAGCTTATCGGGGTGTGGCGCAGCCTGGTAGCGCACAAGTCTGGGGGACTTGGGGCCGGAGGTTCAAATCCTCTCACTCCGACCAAATTAAATGTAGAATAAAAAATACAAGATATGAGAATACCAAAGTCTTCTCATATCTTATATTTTATTAGTCTTTATAAAACTCTAAAATTTCTAATTCATATTTCTTTTCTCTTCCCATCAATTTTGCAGAGGAGCTTTTAACATCTGCTCCAAGATATAGAATACTATATATTTCATTTGTTATTGGCATTTCAATATTTAAATTCTGCGATATGTGATATGCAGCTTTTGTTGTCTTCACTCCTTCTACAACCATACCCACTTTGTTTGTAGCGTCAGTTAGCGAATATCCTTGACCTATTAGAATTCCAGCCCTTCTGTTTCTACTATGCATGCTTGTGCAAGTAACTATTAAATCGCCTACTCCTGCTAGGCCTGAAAAAGTATCAGGATTTGCACCCATAGCAACTCCTAATTTTGCCATTTCATAAAGTCCCCTTGTCATTAGTGCAGCTTTAGTATTATCGCCAAATCCAACTCCATCTGAAATTCCTGCACCTAATGCTACTATGTTCTTTAATGCGCCTCCTAATTCAACACCTACTAGATCTGTATTAGTGTAAATTCTAAAAGAAGAAGTTGTAAAGATATTTTGAATGTATTCTGATACTTGTGGATCAATTGATGCGCAAACTACTGCGGTAGGAATATTTCGTATCACTTCTTCTGCATGAGAAGGCCCTGAAATGACACAATACTTATTTTTGGGTAATATTTGGTTGCATACTTGCGAAATCCTTAGGTCTGTTGTTTCTTCAATCCCTTTTGCTAAATTAACAAATATTTGATTTTCACGTATCATTGGTTCTAAAGTCTTAAGCAGCTCTCGAACGCTATTTGTAGGCACAGCCAAAGTAATAATATCACGGTTATTTATAGCTTCTTCTAAATCATTAGTTATTTTTAATGTGTCAGGTATTTTAACTCCTGGTAAATATTTATTATTGGTCTTTTCATTTACCATTTCCTCATATTGAGAATGGGATCTGACCCACAAAATTACATCCTTACCTTCTTTAGACAGCATACTAGCTAACGCGCATCCCCAGCTTCCTCCGCCTAATATAGAAATACTATCATTCACTAGATTTACCTCCAAGTTTATTCTCTTTCTTATTAATTAATCTCACAATATTACTTCTATGTCTATAGATACCCATTAAGCTTAAGAATAATATAGCCAATTTAGTATAAGTATCTATTTGAACTAAATTTGTTGCTGATAAAACTACCATTGAAATTAAAAAAGTAATAGATAGTAAAGAAACATATTTTGTGGCAACTCCAACTATTAGGCCTATTATTATACTTATTAGAGTTAACTTAAATTGAAGTATCGCCATTGTCGTTATTGTTGCAACAATCCCTTTTCCTCCTTTAAATCCAAAAAATATTGGCCAATTATGTCCTATTACAGTAAAAACTGCAGCTACTAATCCACCATAATATCCATAAATATGTAGCCCAATCATGACACTTACTATACTTTTTAGAGCGTCTAAAACAAATGTTGCAATACCAGCAGGTTTCCCTAACACTCTCATAGCGTTTGTTGCGCCAGCATTTCCACTTCCGTGTTCTCTGATGTCGATACCTTTATATAATTTTCCAATTACATAGGCTGAAGAAAAACTACCGAAGAAATAAGCAATAATAGCTATCAATATTACTTTCATTTTTCCGCATCCTTTTCTCTGAATTCTAGTATTATAGGAGTTCCAGTAAAGTCACAATTTAGTCTAATTTGATTTTCCAAATATCTTGCATACGAAAAATGTATTAATTCTTTGTTATTCACAAAAATTACAAATCTAGGCGGTTTTATTGATACTTGTGTAGCATAATAAATTTTGCCTCTTTTGCCTTTATCACTTGGTGGTTGATTCATCAAAACAGCTTCATTTACAATATCGTTTAATTTACCAGTGCTGATTCTTTTAGTGTAATTTAGATAAACTAAATTAATTGTATCAAGTAATTTATCGACTCTTTTCCCTGTTTTTGCAGAAATGAACAATATTGGCGCATATTGAATAAAGCCAAGAGTTTCTCTAATTGCCTTTTCAAACTCCTTATAGCTTTTATCATCTTTTTGTACTATGTCCCATTTGTTAATTGCAATTATCATAGCTTTTCCATTATCATGTGCATAACCAGCTATTTTTGAGTCTTGCTCAGTGACTCCTACTGTACCATCAATAACTAAGACACACACATCTGATCTATCAATTGTTGTCAGTGTCCTGATTACTGAATATCTTTCTACTTTTTCATCGATGTACTTTTTCTTTCTTAATCCTGCTGTATCAACTAATATGAATTTATTATCATTATATTCAAAATAAGAGTCAATCGAATCACGAGTTGTTCCTGGGATATCAGTAACTATATTTCTTTCTTCACCCAGTATATAATTTACCAAAGATGATTTTCCAGAATTTGGGCGTCCAATAAAAGCAACTCTTATTGCATCTTTATATGTTATAGGTTCACTATTTTTAGGAAAATTTTTAACTATTTCGTCAAGCAAATCTCCTATTCCTAATGATGCTTCTGCAGATACATAATTTATATTTTCAAAGCCTAATTCGAAAAAGTCGTAGAAATGAATTAGTTCTTTCTTAGTATCAATTTTATTTACAACCAATAAGATTGGTTTGCCAGATTTTCTAAGCAGATTTCCAATTTCTATATCGGTTTGTGTAATGCCTTCTAATCCGTCTACTACAAATAGTATGACATCCGCAGTATCTATAGCAACTTGAACCTGTTTTTTTATATTGCTCATAAAAATGTCATCACTTCGAGGGTCCAAACCGCCAGTATCAATGATGGTATAGTAATTGTTAAGCCATTCTCCTTCAGCATATATTCTATCACGTGTTATTCCTGGGGTGTCTTCTGTTATGGAAATTCTACGTCCAGCTAATTTATTGAACAATGTAGACTTACCAACATTTGGTCTGCCTACAATACATACTACAGGTCTACTCATGCGAACACTCCTTTCTAAAAAAATCTATTAATTTGCTTCCATCTATTTCTATTGGTATTACATCAAACCCAAGAATGTTTTTTACATCAATAATTCTATAATCATCTAAGAATATATCATCATTCTTTCTTAGCATATTTTCTGGAATTAATAAACAGTCAATATTACTATATTCTTGCTTTGACATGTTATTAATTAGATCTTTTCCTGTGATAAGTCCAGAGACTGTTATATTTTCCCCAAAAAAATCATTAGTAATTTTAACAACGTCGATTTTTAGTTTATCAATCTTTTTTACTATCATCTCAGAAATTGATTTCATGTATGGATATGCTGAAACACCAGTAGCTATTGCAACATGTTTTTGTTTCATATAATTTATATTATCTAATTTATCTATGTTTTCAATCACTTCAGTCAAGAAGGATCTAAGCATGCCAACGCCATTTTCATATTGTGGGAAGTCTTCATATGATTCATAGCTTGGCAAATCAGTGCCAGATAAACAGTAGAATTCATCTGAAGCAAAAACTAATCTTGTTCCAAATATATCTTTGAATGTGTTTTGATACTTATTTATTATATTTAAAACATCTCTCGCACTTCCTTGATCAAATGGGACTATTTTCTCTAAATTATCTCTGTACTTAGTTAAGCCTACTGGTACACAAGCTATTGAGTTAACACTTGGATAAAGTTTTCCTAAATCTTTTAATGTCCTTTCTAACTCTGTTCCATCATTAATTCCTGGGACTAATACGATTTGACAGTTTAACTCAATATTAGCATCTGCTAATTTTTTAAGGATGTTCATTATTTCACTCGCGCGCTTATTTCTCAGCATCTTTACTCTTAAATCAGGATTGGTTGTGTGAACCGATATATTTATAGGGCTTAAACGATATTTAATAATCCTATCAATTTCGTCCTCATTCATATTAGTTAAAGTAATATAATTACCTTGTAAGAAAGATAATCTTGAATCATCGTCTTTAAAATATAGAGTTTCTCTAAGATTTTTAGGAAGTTGATCTATAAAACAGAAAATACATTTATTTTGGCACGACTTAGCCTTGTCAATCAATGAGTTGCTAAAAACTATTCCTAAGTCTTCGCTAAAATCTTTTTCTACTTCAAATTCCCAAATATCTCCGTTTTGCTTCAAAATTTCTAAAGTGATATTCTCATCTGCAGTTAAATACTTATAATCAATTATGTCTTTTATGCTTTGATTATTTATTTTACGTAATATATCGCCAGGTTCTATTCCTAACTCAAATGCTATACTATTGTCATTTACTTCAATTATTACATTATTAAGTTTATTGTTAATTATTTCCATATACACCACTCAAAATTTATTTAAAATATGTAAGCCTACATTAAATGTAGGCAATTTTTATCTATACAAAGGGAACCTATCGCAAAGATCATAAACTCTATTTTTGATCTTTTCTGGATCAGATTTATTCTCTAAAGTATCGCTAATCAGTTCTGCAATTTCATACATTTCTGTTTCTTTCATACCTCGAGTTGTCATTGCAGCTGTGCCGATCCTAATACCACTAGTTATAAAAGGACTTTCAGGATCAAATGGTATTGTATTTTTGTTTGTAGCAATACCAATATCATTTAGCATTTTTTCGGCTACTTTACCATTTAAGTTCTTATTTCTTACATCTATTAAGATTAAATGGTTATCTGTCCCGCCAGAAACCAATCTATAATTTTTCTCAATAAGTGCTTCTGCTAATGCTTTAGCATTTTTAACTACCTGTTTTTGATAATCTTTGAAATCATCTTGTAAAGCTTCTCCAAACGCAACAGCTTTAGCGGCTATAACATGCATTAGTGGCCCACCTTGTATACCAGGGAAAATTGCTTTATCAATTAATTTAGCGTATTCAGCTTTGCATAAAATTGCGCCTGCTCTTGGGCCTCTTAAAGTTTTATGTGTTGTAGTAGTTACAAAATCAGCATATGGTACTGGGTTTTGATGTAATCCTGCTGCTACTAAACCAGCAATGTGAGCCATATCAACCATTAAATACGCCCCAACTTCATCCGCAATTTCTTTAAATTTCTTGAAGTCAATTTCTCTAGGATATGCACTTGCTCCAGCAACGATTAATTTTGGTTTTTCTTTGATAGCTATTTCTCTAACTTCATCATAGTCTATTCTTTCAGTATTCTTATCTACTCCATATGCTGCAAAGTTAAAATAGACACCTGATATATTTACCGGGCTACCATGTGTTAAATGACCACCTTGCGATAAATTCATACCCAACACCTTATCGCCAGGTTTTAACAAAGCAAAATATACCCCTAAATTTGCATTTGAGCCTGAATGTGGTTGAACATTAGCATGATCTGCGTTAAAAAGCTTTTTCATTCTTTCTATGGCTAATACTTCTACTTTATCAACAACTTCACATCCGCCATAATATCTCTTGCTTGGATAACCTTCAGCATATTTATTCGTCAATTGACTTCCCATCGCTTCTAGTACAGCACTAGACACAAAATTCTCAGAAGCAATCAATTCGATATGCTTATTTTGCCTGTTTATTTCCTCCTCGATAATACTCATTACTTCTGGATCAGATTTTTTTAAATTCTCAAAATTCATTTTATTCTCCTTTCACAAAATTATATTTATTAGCCATATGGCTTAAAATCAATTTTGTTTTGTATATTTGAGCATAACATCGATTAATTTTGCAATCTCTTCTGGTGAAGTTGATTGATCTTGGTTTAAGCAGTTCTTTAAATAGTTCTCAAGTATTATACCACTTACATTATTTAAAGCACTTCTTGCTGCTGATATTTGAATTAGTATATCGCCACAGTATTTGCCATCTTCAACCATTTTTTGAATTCCCTTAATTTGACCTTCTACTTTCTTTAATCGAAGAATCACCGCATCTTTATCAGACAAAAGATTACCTCCTAGATTTTTTTGCTTATTTTTAATATGTTATCATTGTTCTTAAAATATTTATTATCTATAAGTTTTAATATTAAATAAGAAACGCCTAAAAAGAACATGCCTAAGATAAAGCTAAATATATCGGCATCATACAAATTGTAAGTTAATGCAACATAATAACCTAAAATCATGCCTATTATTAGAAATGCAAAAGGTATTGCATATACAATTAAAGTATATTTTAGTATGTTCTTGCTTTCAGTGCTTAACAATACTTTATCTCCAGGTTGTGCATTAATAGTGTCTTTTAAAATAACAATATGCTTACTCGATTCTGAAGAATTTCCACATGCTTTACAATCTCCACAAGCAGCATTTCTCTGAACTTCTAATTCAACCATTCCATTATCTAGCTTTTTGGTGACTACAGCTATTTCTTCCATTTTATTACCTCCTACACAAGAATTAGCTATTCATTATATCCTTTATTACTTCTGAAGTGATTATCATGCCTACTACTGGAGGAACATATGACATACTTCCTGGTATTGCCTTTCTTTTGTCATTATCTCCAAGATTTACTTTAAGTGGCATCTCATCAGAATATACAACTTTTAATTCATCGATGTTTTTCTTTTTAAGTTCCTGTCTCATTGTTTTTGCCAATGGACATACTTTAGTATTGAAAATATCATCTACCTTAAATCTAGTTGGGTCTAACTTATTGCCAGCACCCATAGCACTAATTATATTAATGCCGAGTGTTTTAGCTTTTTCTATTAAACAAATTTTTGATGAAATCATATCTATTGCATCTATGATGTAATTGTATTTATTCAGTTCGAAAAAATCTATATTATCAGCACTAACTTTATCTTGGTAAATCTCAATATTCAAACTAGGATTTATTTCTAAAAGTCTATCTTTCATAACTGATACTTTTGGTAAACCTATAGTTTTAGTTGTAGCATGTACTTGTCTATTTATATTAGTTATATCTATTATATCATAATCAACAAGTGTTATGTTTCCCAATCCAGCTCTTACTAAAGATTCTGCAGAATAAGAACCTACGCCTCCAATTCCAAATATGATTACATTGCTATCTTGAATTTTCTTGAAATTATGATCTCCAATCATACTTATTGTTCTTTCAAATGGGTTACTCATTCTTGACATCAACTCTAATGTGCGCCTCTTCTAATTGCTTATTAGATACTGTTGAAGGAGCGTTGGTAAGTAGGCAAGTGGCTGATTGAGTTTTGGGAAATGCAATAACATCCCTTATATTATCGCTGTCAGTAAAAAGCATAGTTAATCGATCAAATCCATATGCTATACCTCCGTGTGGTGGTGTCCCATATTTAAATGCATCAATTAAAAACCCAAATTTGTCATAAGCTTCTTCTTCAGAAAATCCTAAGGCTTTAAACATTCGCTTTTGCAAATCAGCATTATTAATTCTTATGCTGCCTCCGCCTATTTCATCGCCATTTATTACTATATCATATGCTTTTGCTCGAACTTTTTCAGGTTGAGTTTCAAGTAAATCTATATCTTCATCCATAGGATGAGTAAATGGATGATGTTTCGCAACATATCGATTTTCTTCTTCACTATACTCAAATAGAGGGAATTCTACTATCCACACTAAAGAGAACTCATTTTCATTAATTATGTTTAGTTTCTTAGCGACTTCATTTCTTAAGTTCCCAAGACTATCATATACTACTGATTCTTTATCAGCAACTATTAATATTAAATCTCCGACTCGAGCATTAAAGCTCTTTAGTGCTTCATCCAATTCTTCATTAGAAAGGAATTTAGATATTGGTGAAGTAACTCCTTCCTCAGTAACTTTTATCCAAGCTAAACCTTTTGCATTGTATGTTTTACAATATTCTTCTAAATTTTGAATATCTTTTCTAGTAAATTTATCTGAATAGCCATTTACATTTATCCCTTTGACTTTTCCACCATTTTTAATTGCATCTGAAAATACTTTAAAATTGCTATTCCTAACTTTATCTGTAATATCAACAATTTCAAAGCCAAATCTCAAATCGGGTTTATCCACTCCGAATCTCTCCATAGATTCTTTATAAGTCATTCGCTTAATTGGTAATTCAATATCTACATTTTTAAATTTCTTAAATATTCGTTTTAGTAATAATTCATTTACCTCGATAACATCGTCAATGTCGACAAAACTCATTTCCATATCAATTTGAGTAAATTCTGGCTGCCTGTTTGCTCTTAAATCTTCATCTCTAAAGCACTTAACTATTTGATAATATCTGTCAAAACCAGATACCATTAGTAATTGTTTCATAAGTTGTGGAGATTGAGGAAGAGCATAAAATTTACCAGGATTTACTCTACTTGGCACTAGATAATCCCTTGCACCCTCAGGTGTTGGTTTAGTCAACATTGGAGTTTCTATCTCAATAAAATTATACTCATACAGAAAATCCCTTACTTCTTTTGCTAATTTCGCTCTAGTTATTAAATTATTTTGCATTGAAGGTTTTCTTAAATCGAGGTATCTGTATTTTAGCCTCATTGTTTCACTTACATTATCATCATCTTTAATATAGATTGGTGGGGTAGAAGCTGTATCAAGAATTTTCAAATCCTTAGCTAATACTTCAATTTCTCCAGTTGGTATATTTGGATTTATTGATTCTCTCTTTCTCACTGTCCCTCTAATAGCTATTACAAATTCTGGACGTAATAGCTCAGCTTTCTCTAATGCTTCAATAGGTGCAAATTCATCAAATACGATCTGTACTATTCCAGTTATATCTCTTAAATCTACAAAATGTATACCTCCAAGATTTCTTTCTCTTTGAACCCAACCCATTAAAACTACATCTTCATCGATGTTCGACAAAGATAATTTACCACACATATGAGTTCTTCTCAAATTACCCATTGACTCCATAATTATCCTCCTTTACAAAATAAAAACTCTCATCTCTGAATATTCAGGGACGAGAGATTTTCTCGCGGTGCCACCCTAATTAGGTTACCTCACTTAATCTAATAACGCAATATGCGAGTAGTTAACTACTTTCTCATAGGTGTCTTCATAAGATGTAGGTACCGATTCTCATCATACATCGGCTCTCTGAAACCTTATTCAAATTACTATTCCTATTCTACGAATAATATTTAATTATTTTAATTATAATTTATCTTTGCAATGCTGTCAACAACATACTAATATTAAATCACATCATTTTAAAGCATCTAGTTTATTAGATATAGTTTCGTAAAATCTCTCAAAATATAAATTCATGTCTTTTGGATTTGCAATTCTTTTTATGCTATCATTTTGCTTGTTATATATTTTAGTTGTTGCACCCATTCCACAACCAATAATAGTTTCCTTTTCTTCCATCATGGAAATATTATATATACATGGATTATGTTCTCTTGAGAAACCTATATTCTCTAAATTTCCCACCATCATTTTTTGCCTGTACAAATAATATGGCACTAATGAATTAGCAGTTGCAAATTTTATGCATTCATTTTGCATGTTTTCGATCATGTTTGAAGTTGTCAAATAGTATTCATTATTGTTTTTAAGTGCTGAACCTTTCTTATATGATAAAGTATGAACTGTAAGGTTATCAGGATTTAATGGCTTTATCTTTTCCAAAGTAGCTTTAACATCTTCAAGATTTTCACCTGGCAATCCAATTATCAGGTCCATGTTAACAGTTTTTATTCCTACTTCTTTAGCTTCAATATAAGTTCTTATTATGTCATCAGACGAATGATTTCTTGAAATCATCTTTAAAGTTCTGTCATTCATCGTTTGAGGGTTAATGCTTATCCTATCTACTCCGTATTTATACAAAATTGACAATTTCTCATAATCAATGGTATCTGGTCTACCAGCTTCAACAGTTAGTTCTTTTATATTCGGATAGAGTTTTTTCACATTGTATAGAATTTTTTCTATTAATTCTATTGGAAGGCTTGTGGGTGTACCTCCCCCAATGTATATTGTATTTGACTCCCAGCCTTTCATAGAATCATTCACTGCTTTAATCTCTTCTATTAATTTATCTGTGTAATCATTAATTATATTCTCATGTCTATCAAGTGGCAAAGATGGAAAGGAACAATAACTGCATCTTGAAGTACAAAAAGGAATATGAATATAAAGACTATAATTATTAGCTTTTATTTCGTTGATTATGCTTTGTTGTGAAATAGCTATATCCAATGCCATCTTAGCTTTTGGTTTAGATATATAATATTGATTTGTCAGTATATCTTCTATGGATTCTTTATTTATCCCTAACTGCAATAAATATGATGGTATTTTAACAGGTTTTATGCCTGTCAATATGCCCCATGGCAAATCAATATGTGTTAAAGTGTTTAATAGTGCGTATAATGCTCTTTTTGCTGTAATTTTTTTAGTAGTATTTGCATCCCTATATATTTTTGTCTCTGAAATATCTATGCATTTTCTTTCTTTTAATTCCCCATTAGCAAAAGCACTTGCACAAAATATGTTGCCATTTAATGTAATTTTAATTAAATAGCTATAATTATTTAACTCATTTACACTATTAATACACTGTATTTCCTCAAGTGGATAGAAAGATTTAACTAATTCATACAATTCTATATAATTAATATCATTATCTTTACAAAAAATACTTATCATTTTTTCTCCTATTGCTTGATTGTTAATTATTTATGTGTTTTTTAATATATGGATTTTTTACTTTTTCGTCTTTAATCGTAGTAGATGGTCCATGACCTGGCAAAACAACTGTATCATCAGGTAAAATTGAAATTTTATTAATTAAACTGTTTATGATATCATCATAATTCCCACCATATAAGTCTGTTCTTCCAATCGAACTTTTAAACAATGTATCTCCTGAAATTAAATATTTATCAAAAAATAAACATATTCCTCCTCTAGTGTGTCCAGGAGTATGAATTACCCTCAAATTTTTATCGCCTAACCAGATAATATCGTTATCTTTTAAGACTTTATCTGCTTTTATAGATATTGGACCATAAGACATTGATTTAGATAAATTTAAGCCTGGATCCATCAACATTTGATAATCATCTTCGTGCACTAAAACAGGTATATTAAATTTCTCTTTCAGTTCTTTCACAGCACCAATGTGATCACCATGTGCATGAGTTAAAACTATATATTTGGGTAATAAATTCTTGCTATTTATTTTATTTATTATAATATCGCTATCTGAACTTGGATCAACTATTAAGCATTCTTTACTAATGTCATCATAAACTATATATGTGTTCACTCCATATATTCCAGTTTGCAATGTTATTACATTCATTTAATCACCTCTTAAAATAATTTTGTGCTATCTATCAAAATTGTAACTGGCCCTTCATTCTTATATTCGACTACCATGTCTGCTCCATAAATACCAGTTTGTACATTAATACCACTTTGTTTTAGTTTTTTAATAAATTTATCATAGATTTCTTTTCCTAGTTCAAAAGGAGCAGATTGGATAAAACTAGGTCTTTTACCCTTTCTAACATCTCCATACAAAGTAAATTGTGAAACCACTAAAATTTCTCCTGCTATATCTTCAACAGATAAATTCATTTTACCTGCTTCGTCTTCAAATATTCTTAATCCTTTTATTTTATCAATCATGTAATCTAAATCTTTTTCAGTGTCACTATGAGTTATAGCGATGTATACTAATAGACCATAATCAATTTTACCCACTGTCATATTATCAACTATAACTCTTGCATCTTTAACTTTTTGCACTACTGCTCTCAAAATTCAACCTCCTATGCTGTTACTCTGTATACTTCTTGAACATTTTTAATTCTCTTGAGTTTTTTAATTAGCTCATTTAATTCGTCCTTATTTTTTATTTCGAGTACAATTCGGATAGCAACTGTCTTATCTTTAGATTTTTTAGCATTTAGAGATAATAAACCAGCGTCTAATTCATTTAACTTTGTAGTAATATCTGCTAACAATCCTTCTCGGTCACTAGCTTTTACTTTTATTTCTGCTTGATAAGAAGTCGACCTTTCAGTATCCCAATACACATCTATTAATCTTTCTTTTTCATTCATTATTGATTTTAAATTTGGACAGTCAGTACGATGTATAGAAACGCCTCTTCCCTTAGTGATGAACCCTATTATGTCATCTCCAGGCAGTGGATTGCAGCATTTTGCAAATTTAATTTTTATATTATCTACACCTTCAAGTTTTACCCCTTGACTAGATTTCTTTTTTGATTTATTTTCAGTTTTTTGTATTTTTTGCTCAATTAAATCCATTTCATTTGGCTTAAAAATATCGCCATGCTGATCTTTTAATTTATTTATCACTTGATTTACTGTAATGTTACCATAACCTATAGATGCGTAGAGATCTTCAACCGAAACTATACTCATCTTGTTAGCGACAGATTTTAGCCAATCTTCTTTTAGTACTTCCTGCGGTTTATAGCCGAGCCTCTTTACTTCCTTTTCTAACATTTCTTTGCCTTTTTCAATATTAGTATCTCTTTCCTTATACTTAAAATATTGTTTTATTTTGTTTTTTGCTTGAGTACTCTTGACTATATTTAGCCAGTCCCTACTTGGACCAGCACTGTTTGGACTAGTTATTATCTCTACTATGTTCCCATTTTGCAATTTGTAATTAAGTGGTACTATTCTGTTGTCTACTTTTGCGCCAACACATTTATTCCCAACATCTGTGTGGACTCTATAAGCAAAATCAATTGGCGTTGACCCTTCAGGTAAATTGATTACATCACCTTTTGGAGTAAATACAAACACTTCATCCGTGAAGAAATCAATCTTCAATGTATCCATAAAATCTTTTGGATCACTCAAATCTGTTTGCCACTCAAGCAACTGTCTAAGCCATGTCAATTTTTCATCAAAATTTGAACTTTTGCTATAACCTTCTTTATACTTCCAGTGAGCTGCTATACCATATTCAGCTGTCCTATGCATTTCGTAAGTTCGTATTTGAACTTCAAATATTTCGCCTTTATAACCAATTACAGTTGTATGAAGGGATTGGTACATATTAGGTTTTGGCATAGCTATATAATCCTTAAATCTACCTGGCAATGGCTTCCAAAGCGTATGAACTATACCAAGTGCCCCATAACAATCTTTAACTGTGTCAACTAATATTCTTATTGCTGTTAAATCATATATCTCTTCGAAAGCCTTACCTTGGTACATCATCTTTTTATAAATGCTATAAAAGTTTTTTGGCCTCCCACTTATTTCACACTTAATATTTACTTCATTTAGTTTTTCATACAAAACATCAATTACTTCTTCAATATAAGCTTCTCTTTCTCTTCTCTTCTTTGATACTTTATCAACGAGGTCATAGTAATTTTCTGGATCCAGATACCTTAATGACAGATCCTCTAATTCCCATTTGAGTTTTGACATACCTAATCTATGAGCTATAGGGGCATAAATTTCAAGAGTTTCTAAGGCTTTTTCTTTTTTCTTTTTTTCAGTCATATATTCTAATGTTCGCATGTTGTGAAGTCTATCTGCAAGTTTAATAATTATTACTCTTATATCCTTTGCCATTGCAATGACCATTTTTCTTAGATTCTCAGCTTGATTTTCTTGCTTGGTCTTATATTCGAGTTTTTTAAGTTTAGTTACTCCTTCAACTAAATCTGCAACTTCTTCACCAAATTCTTCCTTTATATCATCATAGGTATAATCTGTATCTTCTATGACATCATGTAATAATCCAGCGGCTATCGTGGCTGTGTCCATGTTCAAATCAGCAAGTATCATAGCTACCTGAAATGGATGGATAAAATACTTTTCCCCAGAATTTCTTACTTGCCCTTGATGAGCAGCTTCAGCAAAATTATATGCTCTTATTATCAACTCCAAATCAGCTTGTGGATTGTATTGTTCAATTTTTAATAATAAATTTTCTAACATAATATCACCTTTTCATAGGTTTCAAATAAATCTATAATTTTTGATTATCAATTGTAGCTGTGCTATTCCATTATATACATTTAATTCTGGATAGTATATTATATCTATTTTACAACTATTTTCTTTCCCTAACAATATTTTTTCTAATGTGTTATCTTTATAAAATAATTTCAATCCATTTGAAAATTCATCTAATTTTTGGAACAGTATTAGGTTGTTGTAAATTTTTCCATTACATTCAGCTACAAATTTTAATACATTCTCATTCTTACCTAAAACATTAAGTTTTAGAATGTCAATGTTTTTAGCCCCAAACAGAGGTTTAGGATTGCCTGTACCGAAAGGTTCTAATAGCTCAATTTCTTTAATTAATCTTTCGTCAATGGTACTTAATGGCAACGGCATATCGATGTAAATTTTATTCATTATATCTTCTTGTGTTAATTCAGATAAACTATTTAGCTTGTGCCTTAGATCTTCAATATATGATTTTTCCAAGGAAAGTCCTGCTGCCATAGGATGTCCGCCGAAATTAAGAAGAATATCTTTACATTTATATAATTCATTGTATATATTATATTCATCTATTGAGCGAGCAGATCCCTTTACACTATTCTTCGATTTAGTTAGAATTATTGTGGGCTTATTATATTTTTCTTTAACCCTACCCGCTACAATACCAGCAATACTTTCATGTATATTAGGTTCATAAACAACAAGCACTTTGTCGTCCATGTAATTATTTTCAATTATCTCAAAAACGCTATTGGCCCCAGTCTCTGTCATTTCTTTTCTCTCTTGATTTAAACTAATCAGTTTTTCTGATATTTCATCTATTTTATCAGCTTCATCAGTTGTAAATAACTCTAAAGCTAGTAGTGCGCTTTCAAGTCTTCCAGATGCGTTTAGTATTGGACCAATAATAAAACCAATATGATATGTGCTTATTTTCTTATCCATTAAACCCACTTTTACCAATAGTGTTTTTAATCCATTATTAGCTGTATTTTTTAATCTATTTAATCCTTCAGCAACAAAAACTCTATTTTCACCTCTTATATCCACAACGTCACAAATGGTCGCAAGTGCGACAAATTCAATATAATTAGTATTGTAATTTGGTATATTATATATTTTTTGTAGATTTCTTGCTATTTTATAAGCTATACCAGCTCCGCAAATGCTTTTATTCGGATATTTGCATGAATATTTATGAGGATTTATTACAGCATCAGCTAAATTAAATATTGTGTTGTCACTATTATTTTTATCACTAGCTATATCATGATGATCAGTAATTATATAAGTCATGTCCATGTTTTTAGCAATTTCTAATGCCTCAAGTTGAGAAATTCCATTATCGCAAGTAATAATTGTATCCACACCTTGAGCTTTTGCCTCGAGAACAATGTTCTTGTTAATACCGTATCCATCATTTATTCTATGAGGTATATAATAATCAACATCTGCACCAATTTTTTTCAAGCAATCATACAGTATATATACCGAAGTGATTCCATCAACATCATAATCACCAATTATTCTAATTTTTTTGTTTTGAGATATTTTTACTTTGATTAAATTTATAGCTATTTTAAAATCACTCATTAATTCTTCATCATACTGATATTCTATATTAGGATATAAAAATTTATATATGATGTCATCATCAATTATATCTCGATTTATTAAAAGCTTAGCGAGAATTTTAGATATATTAAACTTATTTGATATCTTCTCAACATTTCCCTTTTTATTCCTTATATACCACTTTTCCAATCTTTTCACTCCAAAAAAAGAATTTAGATAATATTATCTAAATTCTAACATTTATTCCTTATAAAAACTAGTCTCATATTAATTACTGTTATTCTCATCTTTTAAATACAATAGTTTTATCTGTTCTTCTTTTTCAGTTACAGTTCTTTCAAGACTTTCAATATTCTTATTTAAATCATCAATTTTTGAATTTTGCTGTTTTATAACCTTTTTCAATTTCATTTCTCTAAACCAACTAAAAATCGAAGTAATTGCTACCCCTAATAATACACAAACAAATATTACTATTGCTTCAGAAATCTCAATTTGTGTAAAAATCAAATCGATAGTTACAATTGCGTTATTATTAATGGCAAATATAATCACTACTATTGACAAAATTAATGTGATAATTAAACTTTTTTGCATAATAACACCTCCATTAATTAGATCTAGCTTTCACTTCCATTTTATACCATATAGGACTTGCAATAAATAAAGTCGAATAAGTCCCTGCTATCATGCCGAAAATCAGTGGCAAAGCTAATTCTTTTACTGCATCCACACCAAAAATATAAAGGCTTAGTACAGCAACTAAAGTTGTTAGTGTTGTATATAAAGTCCTTCTCAGAGTAGCTTTAATACTTTTATTCACAAGAGCATCTAGTTTCATCTTTTTGTTTAAGTGCAGCTCTTCCCTTATTCTATCAAATATTACTATTGTGTCATTAATAGAATATCCTAAAATTGTCAAAATAGCAGCAATAAATGCACTATTTACCGGTATATTTAATATCAAATAAAGTGATGTCATTATTAAGCAATCATGTATTAAAGCTATAATAGCTGCCACTCCAAAATTAAATTGAAATCTAATGGATATATAGATTAGCATGCAAATTATTGCTACCAATATCGAAATAATAGCTCTTTTGAATATTTCACTTCCCATGCTCGGACCGAATTTCTCAGTTTGATAGCTGTTATCGCTTAATCCGTATTGGCTTCTAAAGTCATTTATCAAGGAATTAATATCATTATTGCTTAAATCTTTGTTGCTCTTAATAATTATAGTATCTTTATTTTCTCCTTCATGAATTATTGATGCATTTTCGTCATACTTATTGATTGTTTGTTTTACATCTTCAGTAGAAGTATATTGATTTAGGTTGAGAGTAATTATTGTACCCCCAGTAAAATCTATTCCGAGATTAAAACCTCTGGTAAAAAACATTCCAATACCAACTAAAATTATTGCAATTGATATTGAATATGCTATCTTTTTATATTTTAGTACATCCATGCTAACTATACCTCCTTCACGCCATATAACCAAGGATTTTTATTGCCGGTAATATCTACAATAAGCTTTAAAACATATTTAGTAAATAAAACTGCTGTTATCATTGATGCAACAATACCGATAATTAATGTTACGCCAAATCCCTTAATAGGACCTAAACCAAAGAAATATAAGACAATTCCAGCAATCAAGGTTGTTATATTTGAATCCAAGATTGACCTTAGTGCTCTATTAAATCCTGCCATAACTGATACTCTTATCGTTTTTCCTGATTTTATTTCTTCTTTTATTCTTTCAAATATAATAACATTGGCATCAACAGCCATTCCTATTGATAAAACAAGTCCGGCAATCCCAGGTAATGTAAATTTAGCATGGATTAAAACCATAAAATATAAAACAATTAGTGTATATAATACTAGCCCTAGAGATGCAACAAAGCCTGGTAGCTTGTATATAACAATCATAATTAGAAAAATTATTAACAATGCTATACCTGCTGCAAAAATACTCTTTTCAAATGCTTCTAACCCAAGGGAAGGTCCAATTATTGATGTTTGAAGTTCTTTCATTGTCAATGGTAATGCACCTGCTCTTATCAGTGTTGCCAAATTGTTTGCTTCCTCAAATGTAAAATCCCCATCTATGATTGGTTTCCCATTGTCAATTGGCTCAGCTACTGCAGGTGCAGATATTACCTTCCCATCCAAAACGATGTAAACAATTTTATCAGTTCGAGTAGATCTAGTAGATAACTCTTTAGTTAAATCATAGAATATTTTAGTCCCTTCATCATCCATCTCAATAGAAACTACTGGTTTATTTCCTCCTAATTGATCATTTTTATAAACAACTTTAGCATCTACAATATTTTTGCCTGTCAGTACAACTTCCTTATTTGGATTAAGAAATTCAAGTTGAGCAGTTTTCCCTATTAAATCTATAGCTTGCTGTGGGTCTTTTATCCCTGCTAGCTCAATTCTAATTCGATTATTACCTTCTATCATAATATTAGGTTCAGACACACCAAGCCCGTCTACTCTTTGCATAATAATTGACTTTGTTTGCTCCATAAGCTTGTTAAGTTCTTCACCTTTTTTATCAGTTTGAGCTTCTAGTACTACATATATTCCACCATTTAAATCAAGCCCCAATTCTAAAGAGTCTTTAACATTGTTTATTGAAATATTACCTATATTTAATCCAAATACAGCGATGCATGAAAGTAAAATAATAATCAGCACTATACTTATCAAAATTATTAGACTTTTTTTCATTTTATCCTCCATCTCTACTCGTTAGCCAAAATTGATATTGCACATTCAAGCCTTTTCTTTTCCATTCTGCAGCTTAATTCATGAGGTTCTAAAATATTATTATTAGAATAATATGCATTTGCATGGCAGCCACCGCTACAATAAAACTTTGCCCAACATGTTTTACATTTTTCTTTAGTATTTACATTTGCCTGCTTAAACTTATCTCTTAATTTTGTATTAGTAATGCCTGTTTGTAAAGTTCCTAGCTTGAATTCTTCTTCTCCTACAAATTGATGGCAAGGGAAAATATCTCCTTCTGGGGTTACAGCTATGTACTCGCTTCCCGCACCGCACCCAACTGATTTTTTAACCGCACATGGTCCTTGATTCAAGTCAATCATAAAATGAAAAAACAAAAATTCAGGATCATTCTTTCTTAACTCCATGTATTCTCTAGAGAACTCTTCATATTCTTTTAAAATAGTCTCAATATGCTCTTCCCTAATTGCGTAATCTTCTTTAGGATCAGTAACAACGGGTTCGATTGAGATATTCTTAAATCCATTTTTATAGTATTCTAAGCAATCTTTTGAAAAATCAAGGTTCTTAGATGTAAAAGTACCCCTTACATAATAATCTTTGTCTTTTCTACGTTCTATCATTTCTTTTATCTTTGGTACAATTACATCGTAGCTACCACCATCATTTAATGTCATTCTCATATAATCATTAACAGATTTTCTTCCATCTAGACTCAAAACAACATTATCCATGTTTTCATTAATGAAATTCATGTTCTCATCATTAAGTAATAGCGCATTTGTCGTTATAGTAAACCTAAAATGTTTGTTTGACTTTTTCTCTAATTTTCTCCCATAGGCTACCAAATCTTTAACTACGTCAAAGTTCATTAAAGGCTCTCCACCAAAAAAGTCAACTTCTAAATTTTTTCTATTACCTGAGTTTTCAACTAAAAAATCCAATGCCCTCATACCAGTTTCCAAATCCATTAGTTGCCTTTGACCTTTGAAATTTCCTTGAGATGCAAAACAATACCTACACTTTAAATTACAGTCATGAGCAACATGTAGACACATTGCCTTTATGACATTTTCTTTATTATATTCAAAGTTTGTGTTTAAATCATTAGAAAAAATCAAATCTTCATTTTCTAGCAACTCTATTTCTTTATAAGCATTTAATATCATATCTCTAGGATATTCATTAGCTAATATATCAATTATTTCATCAATTTCATGATCTAAATAATAGTCTAATATATCATAAACGATCTTATCAACTACATGTACAGATCCACTATTAATATCTAATACAATATATTTTTCATTTAAATAAAATTTATGAATATTGCCTTTACTCATACTAACACCTCATTCATTAAATAAAAAGTAGTGGCTTTCCACTACTTTTTATTTACCTTCTTATTTTCGCATTTTTGATTACCTACAGTGCATGATGTTTTGCATGCTGATTGACAAGAAGTTTGGCATTCACCACAACCACCATATGCTAAACTTTCCTTTAAATTTTTATTAGTTAATGTCTTTATGTATTCCATAGTATTTTCCTCCTTGTTTGATTTAAGTAAAATGATTATATCACATTTGATTAAACACTTAAAGATAAATCCTCGAAAAAGAAAACTCCCATTGGAAGTTTTCTTTTAGATTAATTATCTTCTTTTACTTCATTCACTTCTTCATTTTTTACTTCTGCTTGTTTTGAAGAAGAATCATTTACTGGTCTGGACTTAACAACAGATCCTATTGCCCATTTTGCAAAATCCATTTTAGTTTTTGAAGGTCCTACTTCTAATGTAACATAGTCGTCTTTGACTTTAACTACCTTTCCGTATAAACCTCCAATTGTTACAATCTCATCACCAATTTTTAAACTATCCCTCATCTCTTTAACTTCTTTTTCTTTTTTCTTCTGAGGTCTGATAGCTAAAAAATAAAAAACTGCTAGAAACGCTATCGGTAATATTAATGCTTGCAATGCTTCCACTTTATCACTCCTTTTCATATATATTATACAATAAAAGTTAAAAAAGCTCTACTATTCTTTAGTGTAACCATAATTTTTATAAAAAAATTTTTTAAATTCATAGAAATTATCATCTTTAATAGATTGTCTTATATCTTTCATTAAATTCAAAAGAAAATACAAATTATGAATTGTTGTCAATCTCAATCCCAGTATTTCATTAACATTAAATAGATGTCTTATATATGCTCTAGAATAATTTTTACAAGTATAACAATCACATTCTGGATCTAATGGAGTAAAATCATCTGCATACTTAGCATTTTTAATAATAATTCTTCCTTTACTAGTCATAGCAGTACCATTTCTTGCAATTCTAGTAGGTAATACACAATCTGCCATGTCGATTCCTCTTTCCACCGCTTCGAAAAGAAAATCAGGGCTTCCTACACCCATCAAATATCTTGGCTTGTCTTTGGGCAAGAATGGAGTTGTATATTCAAGAATATCGCACATTATATCCATAGGCTCTCCAACACTTAATCCTCCCACAGCATATCCACTAAAATCCATATCTACTAGACTTTGTGCGCTCTCCTTCCTTAAGTCTTTAAATACTCCTCCCTGGACTATACCAAAAAGACCTTGTGAATCCCAATTATGATGGTGGTCTTTGCATCGCTTAGCCCATCTTGTTGTCCTTTCCATGGATTCTTTAGTGTACTCGTATTCAGAAGGATATGCAACACATTCATCAAAGCACATCATTATGTCAGAGCCTAGTGAATTTTGTATATCAATTGATATCTCGGGACTAATAAAATGCTTTGATCCATCTATATGTGATCTGAACTCCACACCTTCTTCATGAATTCTTCTCAAATCAGTTAAACTAAAAACCTGAAAACCACCGCTATCTGTTAATATTGGTCTATCCCAATTCATAAATTTATGCAATCCACCAGCTTTTTCAATTAATTTGTGGCCAGGTCTTAGGTATAAGTGATATGTGTTTGATAATATTATCTGCGCACCTAAATATTTTAATTCATCTGGCGTCATAGCTTTTACAGTTGCTCTAGTTCCTACTGGCATAAATATTGGCGTTTCAATAATTCCATGAGGTGTTTCCAGTTTGCCTAGTCTAGCCATACATTCTTTAGATTCTTTTAATAACTCAAACCTTATAGACATTTTCCCCTCCTATTTGATGAACATTGCATCTCCAAAACTAAAAAATCTATATTTTTCTTCTATTGCAACCTGATATGCTCTCATAATTAAATCCTTATTTGCAAATGCACAAATCAGCATCAATAATGTAGATTCTGGTAAGTGAAAATTAGTAATCAGTTCATCAACAATCTTAAATTTATAGCCAGGATAAATAAATATATCAGTCCATCCTGATTGTGCCTTGACATATCCACTATCATCGGCTACTGTTTCTAATGTTCTCAAAGATGTTGTCCCCACAGATACAATCTTTCCACCATTTGCTTTAGATTCATTTATTTTTTTAGCACATTCTTCGTTTATCTCATAATACTCAGAATGCATTTTATGTTCTTCAACATTTTGAACTTTAACTGGTCTAAATGTGCCGAGGCCAACGTGAAGAGTTAAATATGCAATATTTACACCTTTATTCTCAATATCTTTTAAAAGTGCATTATCAAAATGCAATCCTGCAGTTGGAGCTGCAGCTGAACCAACATTCTTTGAGTAGACTGTTTGATACCTTTCTTTTTCTTTTAACTTATGTGTGATATATGGAGGCAGTGGCATTTCTCCGAGTTCATCTAGCACCTCTTCGAAAACCCCTTTATAGAAAAATTCAATTACTCGAATTCCATCATCGGTTATTTGCTGAACTCTTCCTTTTAAAATATCACCAAATTCGATTAAAGTGTTTTCTTTCATTTTTTTCCCTGGTTTTACTAAACATTCCCATGTATTGTTTGATGTGCGTTTTAGCAATAGCACTTCTATTTTTTCTGCTTTTTCTGGCCTATGTCCAAATAATCGAGCAGGAATTACCTTGGTGTCATTTAATACTAAGCAATCCCCGGGGTTTAGCTCATCCACAATATCAGTAAATTTCTTATTACTTATCTCTTCTGTTTCTCTATTTACTATCATAAGTCTTGAACTTGTTCTATCTTCTAAAGGAACTTGAGCAATTAGTTCTTTAGGTAAATCATAATAAAAATCTTCTGTTTTCAATATATCCAGTCTCCAATCTATTGCATGATATTAATATCTTTATAATAAAATCGTAATATTTGATCAAAACTATATCCTTCTTTTGCCATTTCAATTGCTCCATATTGGCTCATCCCTACACCATGCCCATAGCCTTTTCCCACAAAAGAAAATGAAGCTACTTGAGTGTCTATATTTATATCTGATTGACCCTTATCGTCCAATATATTGATTGATGAATTATCAACACTCTTTATTCCATCTTTAGTTATTATAGATACAGTACCTGATGATATATCTATTTCTTCTATTCCATTTTTTGATAAAGATGATTTCAGAATTCTACTTGTATCATATTTTTTTTCGATAGAAAATAATGTACTCTTAAAATTAGAATTTCCCATAATTGATCTAAATTTGTCTCCACTTAGCAATACGGTTTTATCTGAGGCAATCACTTTTATGGTTTTTACACGACCTGATTCTGTTCTATCTAAAATTTGTATGTCAATTAAGTCTTGAATATTTATGTTGTCCTTTCTTAAATTATTTACTATAACTGAGTTTGTAAATGTTATATTCCAGTTGCTGTTAGGAGCATTTAGTGAGAACGGATCTTTTACAGCGACTAAATATGGTGTTTTATTTCCCCATACATTTTCACTACTTTCAGTGTAACCTCCAGAAGAAGAATGGAATACAGCATCAATTATTTTATCATTATATTTTAATACAATACCCTTTGTAACATTAACTGCTATGTTTGTATTTTCTTTCTCAGCACTATATCCTCCATATACTTGGCAATGAGTAGAATCACATAAATTGTATCCATCTTTGATATGTCTACTTAAATTATTTAATGCATAACTCCTTGCAGCAATAGCTTGGGCCTTTAATGCCTCTATCGGAGAAGAAGAAGGTATTTCTCGTGGGACAACACCATATAAATACTCTTCTAATAGTAAATGATTTACTATATAGTAGGAATTATTGTTCATTATAATCTTTATACTTCCTCTATAGCTTTTATTGTTAATTGAAATAACATCTGTGCCCTTATCAATAGTAGTTATTTCAAAATTATCTGTGTATTTTATATCAGATATTTTATTGTTATTTAAATCAAATATTGAATAATATTCTGGAGAAATTAAAGATATATTTAGTGCTTTTTCATTAGATGTATAACTATTGATGGAATTATTTATAACAAAGCCACTAGTTGAACTAATGCTTATCGTACTATTTAAAGCAATATTATCCCCTATTTTTACGTCTATATATTGTTCGTTTTCTGCTAAAGATTCAGTATTAATAAAAAATAGTGCAAATAAAATGCAAACTGTAAACAATCTTATATATTTTAATTTCATTTTAAGCACCTTCATCCTTCATACTTTATATTAAAATGTTCGTAAGCTTTCTTACTTGCCACTCTTCCCCTAGGAGTACGATTGATAAATCCAATTTGTATTAAATATGGTTCATATACATCTTCAATTGTTACTTTTTCTTCTCCTGTCGCTGCAGATAGAGTGTCTATACCTACTGGTCCCCCACCAAAATTGTGTATTATAGAAAGTAATATTTTCCTATCTATATTATCTAAGCCAAGTTCATCTATTTCTAATAAGTCTAAGCCTTTCTTTGCACTCTCAAGTGTTATAATTCCATTTTCTACTACTTGAGTGTAGTCTCTCACTCTTTTTAATAACCTATTAGCAATTCTCGGAGTACCTCTAGAGCGACGAGCAATTTCTATTGCTCCTTCTTTCTCTATTTCAATATTTAGTATTTTTGCAGATCTATTAATTATATCAGTCAAACTGTTGATATCATATAATTCTAAGTTTAATAATACACCAAATCTATCCCTTAATGGCGAAGTTAATAATCCTGATCTTGTTGTCGCACCAATGAGCGTAAATCTTGATAAATCTAATCTTACTGATCTGGCAGATGGTCCTTTCCCAATAATTATATCCAGAGCGTAATCTTCCATAGCCGGGTACAGAATTTCTTCAACAGTTCTGTTGATTCTATGTATTTCATCAATAAAAAGTACGTCGTCATCTGACAAATTTGTAAGAATGCTTGCTAAATCACCCGCTCTTTCAATCGCAGGTCCTGAAGTTACTCTTATATTTACTCCCATTTCATTTGCAATTATATTTGCTAATGTAGTTTTACCTAAGCCAGGTGGGCCAACAAGTAAAACATGGTCTAAAGCCTCATTTCTTCCTTTTGCAGCTTGTATAAATATGTCTAACTTATTTTTAACTTTATCCTGACCTATATACTCATTAAGCCATTTTGGTCTTAATGTAACATCTGAATCAAAATCTTCAAGCAAACTATTTCGAGCAATTATTCTGTTTAAATTTTCATCCATATTATCACCTAATTAGCTAGCTTTCTTAGCACAAGTTTAATGATTTCTTCAATTTCTAAATCCTCTACATTTATTTGTGCCAAAGCATTTCTCACCTCATATTTATTGTAACCCAAAGTCACACATGCTTCTGTCACTTCTTCTAAAATCGAATTAATGTTATTTGATTTACTTTCAACGTCAACTATATCTATGGAATTTTCATCAATTTTATCTTTTAGTTCTAAAACAATTCTTTCTGCTGTTTTTTTACCTACACCAGAGCATTTGCATAGTAAAGTTATATCGTTCGATAAAATTGCCATTTTGAGCTTTGAAGAGCTAAGGCATGATAATATTGCACATGCTAATTTAGGACCAACTTTAGAAACTGTGATTAACAATTTAAATGTTTCAATTTCTTCAACTGAGTCGAAACCATATAATGAAATCCCATCTTCTCGTATAGCAATGTGCGTATATAACAATATATCCTTAACTTCAGGTTTTATATTTGATATGGTGTTCATTGATGTCATTATCCTATAGCCTATACCATTATTTTCTATTACAACATACTCATCTCCTATTTGAATAATAGTGCCTTTTATGTATTCAAGCAAATGCCTTCACCTCTTCATTTCATCAAAAATAAATCTTTAAATTTCAAACTGCTGCCATGACATATGGCAACTGCTAATGCGTCAGCTACGTCATCTGGTTTTGGAATTTCATTTAAATTTAGCAGAGTTTTAACCATATATTGCACTTGCTTTTTATCAGCCCTACCATATCCAACTACAGACTGTTTTATTTGCAGTGGTGTATATTCGTATATATTTAAACCATTTCTAACTGCACTTAAAATTTCTACGCCTCTAGCATGCCCAACTGTAATTGCAGTTTTAACATTTTTGTTGAAGAATAATTCTTCAACAGCCATATCATGAGGTTTGAAGTATCGAATAATATTATTTAATTCTTCGAAAATCAAATCTAATCTGTTAGGCATTGATAAAGTTGATGGTGTTAATATAGGCCCATAATCAATAGCTCTGTATTTATTAGCAACACACTCTATTATACCATAGCCAACAGTTGCAATTCCAGGATCGATACCAATTATTATCATATAAAACTCCTTACAATTATAATCTACCATCTATTTTATCATAAGTCTATGAAAATTACTAAGAAAAATCCCCTCTAATTATGAGGGGATGTAAATTATTCACCAAATTCTCCAATCTTAAAACCTTCTCTTTCTAATTTTGACACCAATTCATCAATATTATCAGTATCAACTCTCAATACAACCTTTATAATTCCCATGACTTTTGTATCTAACAATGTTAGATTCATTATGTTGATGTTTTCCTTTTTCAAAATTTCTGTTAATCTAGCAAGTTGTCCAGGAATGTCAAACATATGAACTACAAGTCTTTGCCCCATTTCTAATCCAAATATCTCTGAAAAAGCTTTAAAAATTGCAGCATGAGTTAAAATGCCAAGATAATTATTTTTATCATCTACAACTGCTAAGAAAGGTGTTCTTCTACTATTTAATAAGTAAGAAGCTCTTTCAATAGGCTCGTTTTCATTAATAGTTTTTAAATCTTTATTGTATACATCCTTAACTTTGCAATTATTTAGAAAGTCTTCCTTGTTAACAAAATCTTCTTCGAAATATTTTCTATAAATTGCTTCTTTCATAAGTATACCTAAAATCCTATTGTCATTTACTACCGGTAAAGATAGAAAATCTTTGCTGTTAATCTTTTCAAGAGCTTCCTTAACGCTCTCTTCTGGATTCAAACAAGTTAAGTCACTTAATTTAATCATATGATTCCTGACGTACATACAAATCCTCCCTTATATCTTATTTATAGCGTTTCAAGACCCTGTCGTTCAACCCATTCCAATATGCATCTTTAAACAGCCTATTGGAATTTTTCTTTATTATAATAACAACTTCTTCATAAATTGATTTTAAGTCATTGTCAGATAAAATTTCTAGATTATCATTGATCATCAAAGATTTAGTATTGCATTTTATCGTAAGCTGACTATCTAAGTGATTGTTTAAATTCATTATTTTGGGTTCAATTATCTTATTGCAATAGTAAACAATCAAATCATCTAAATACTTATAATAGTCATCTGTCTCTTTTAAATACAAGAATAATTCTTCTTTAAAATCATTTATTGTTTGATTGTTAAGATCAAATTGAAATAAGTATTTTCTATGGTATAAGGTATTGATATCATAGACTTCAACTGCCTTTTTCTCCAGTAAATTAGCATTTTTTATATCGGCAAAGCCCTTCTTGTAGCCATCTAAATATAAAAGAAGCTCTAATCTATTTATATCTTCATGTATTAACTCACCTAAATTAGAAGCTATTAAAGCGTTCCCCTCTCTATCCTTTAAGAATTTAGATATATAATTCTTAATACATTGAATAGTAACATATTTGGGATAAATATTTCTAATATTGTCTTCAATGTCATAAAGATTTATTAAAATGTGAATGCTATTTAAGTCATTTTCATATAAAAAATTTCTTTTTAAGCCTTCATAAATATTTACATAAGTATTTTCATTTACTGCCATTAAAAGCACTCACCCTTCATATGAATATAGAGTAAGTTTATTATACTACAAAAATTACAAATTAGCTTATACTTTTTAGCAATATTTATTACAATCTTTTAATATTTATAGTAAAAATATATCATTCTCTTTACATTTTTGTAACTCATCATCTGGCCAAACAGAAGCTTGCACTTGTCCTATGTGCTTGGTTTGTAAAAAAAACATGCAAATTCTCGATTGTCCTATCCCACCCCCAATAGTAAATGGCAATTCGTCTTTTAGTATCAACTGATGATATTCATACTTTTCCCTATAAGCACAATCTGTAATTGCCAGCTGTCTTTTTAAACTGTACTTGTCCACTCTAATACCCATACTCGACAACTCTATTCCCTCATTTATTGCTGGACTATAAAATATAATATCTCCATTCAAATTCCAATCATCATAATCTGGCGATCTAAGGTCATGTGGCTTTCCAGATTTTAGTTTGTCACCTATTTTGTAAATAAATACAGCTTTCTTTTCTTTTGCGATTATATTTTCTCTATCTTTTGGTGAATAGTTAGGGTAAAGATTTTCAAGTGTTTGACTATCTACAAAATATATATCTTCTGGCAGAATTAATTTTGTATTGTTTGGGAATTTTTCGTTTAGAAAACTTTCAGTATCTTTGAAAACTCTATAAATCTTTTTTACTGTATCAAATAAATAATCTAAATTTCGATCTTCATACTTTATTATTTTTTCCCAGTCCCATTGATCTACATAGATAGAATGAGTTTTATCCACATATTCATCTGGTCTGATCGCATTCATATCAGTGTATATTCCTTCATAAGTTTCAAATCCATACCATTTCAAAGCCATGCGCTTCCATTTAGCTAAAGATTGTACTATTTCTAATTTTTCATTGTATTTTCTCATTTCAAACTCAACAGCTTTTTCACTACCAGATAAATTGTCATTTAAGCCTGTATCTGTTTTTACAAATAAAGGAGCAGACACTCGTGTTAAATTTAACACATTTGCAAGATCCATTTCAAAAAAATCTTTGATTAACTTAATTGCAATTTGTAGTTCTCTAGGTGTAAATCCATTAACTAACATTAAAATCACTCCTTAAAAATAATATAAAAAAAACGTCCTTCAAAAAATCAAAGGACGAATAAATTCGCGGTACCACCTTATTTAGCATAAGCTCACCTCATAAACATACAGATTACTCGATATGTCTAGCTTTTAACGGGCTAACCGTCTTAACCTACTAGTTATTTAAATTCGTTCGGAAAAGAATCTCAGGGGCGTTTTTCATATTGGTTTTAGTATTAGGATCTCACCATTCCTAATTCTCTTAAACTAAAATTTTAATATTACTCTTCCCATCATTGAGTATTTAAAATATTTAAATTTGAAAAGCTAAAGTTTCTTGACCTTCCAGCACTGATTCTCTGAGTGAGTCAATTATAAAGAAAGTTATTTTTTTATTTATAAAAGTAGCAAATTCTAAATCATTCCCAAAACTTGGTGTTTTGCTATATTCATCTATTACTTCATCAATATATTTCTTTATTATTTTCTTTGTATTATATAGATTTAAAGATTCCAAATCTATATCAGGTACATTGATCTTACTTTGAGATTGATTAAAATTATATGATTTTGCAAAATCATTGAGTTGGTTTTCATATTTTATATGTTTTACCATAGAATCTGAAAATGTCCATCTTTGAGCATGAGGATAACATACATAGTCTGTTAAATAATGAGAAATTATTCCTATTTTCTTACTTAAAGAAGCCACTCCTATGCTTTGTGGTACAATTGATATATCAACATATTTAGTAAAGAGTATTATCTTTAGAATTTCATTCGCAACAAAATTTATACTTTCATCTTTGTAATGTCTAATAAATTTATATTTTGGTAGATAATCTGGAGCTACACTGCCCCATGTTAATTTATTATTATCTAATAATATATCATATTTATCTTCAACTTCGTTACTAATAATATTTGCGATCATTTTATGTGTTTCAGCTAAAATATTAACACCTTCTTTTTATTCAATGTGTTAATAATAATATAAATAATATGATATGTCAACCATAAAAATTAAAAATTTGTATTTAAAGTAGAATTAAAATATGAATTATAAAATTCGTATTTTTCTTCATCAAATAAAACAAATCTAATCTCTTCTATGTTATTATTGTTAGCTGAAAAATCTTTTATTGATTTATAAATTATAGGTAAAGTTTCTTTAACTGGGTATCCATATACCCCAGTAGAAATAGCGCAAAAAGATATGGTCTTTAAAGAATAACTATCTGCAAGTTTTAAAGAATTTATATAGCAATTATACAGTAATAAAGGCTCTAATCCACCATGTTCACCATATATTGGTCCTACAGTGTGAATAATATATTTACACGGTAAATTCCCAGCTGTTGTAATTTTAGCATCACCAGTGGCGCAACCTCCATGCTTTTTACATTGCTCCAGTACGGATGATCCGGCCCTTTTATGTATAGCTCCATCGACTCCACCGCCGCCGAGCAAAGAATTATTAGCAGCATTAACAATTGCATCAACATTTTCATCAGTTATATCGCCAAGTTTGATAATTATTTCAATATTCTGTAACTTCATATTACAACAACCCCTTATAATTGGTGTACCCTGAGGGATTCGAACCCCCGACCCCTTGATTCGTAGTCAAGTACTCTATCCAACTGAGCTAAGGGTACATTTAAAAAAAAAGAAGAATTAAGATTCTTCTAATAATAAGAAATGGAGCGGAAGACGAGATTCGAACTCGCGACCCTCGCCTTGGCAAGGCGATGCTCTACCACTGAGCCACTCCCGCACATTAAGTAATTTACTTTTATTGGTGGAGGAGACTGGATTCGAACCAGTGAAAGCTGAGCTAACGGATTTACAGTCCGTCCCCTTTGGCCAACTCGGGAACTCCTCCTAAATCTTTGGAGCTGGCGAGAGGACTTGAACCCCCAACCTACTGATTACAAGTCAGTTGCTCTACCAATTGAGCTACGCCAGCGTGTTTTGGCGACCTGGAAGGGACTCGAACCCTCGACCTCCAGCGTGACAGGCTGGCATTCTAACCAGCTGAACTACCAGGCCACTGAATTTATTATGGTGGGCACAATAGGGCTCGAACCTATGACCCCCTGCTTGTAAGGCAGATGCTCTCCCAACTGAGCTATGCGCCCATAATCATTCTTTATATGAAATTTGGTGACCCTACCGGGATTCGAACCCGGGTTACCGCCGTGAAAGGGCGATGTCTTAACCGCTTGACCATAGGGCCA